>JAITTD010000234.1 GCA_031287245.1 Bacteroidales bacterium | reverse complement strand
TGAAACCTCTACGAGGTTTTGGTGCGTTGGGAAACAATTTTTCTATTGATATGTTTTCCCTACGGGAAATTTGTTCGATACGCATTGTTTTATAAATTATTTATTTCGTTTGCCTAAATTAAATTACTTTTGCACTTTAAATTTTATTGAAAATGGATTTATTTGATGTTTATTCCATCATGGATATTGAGCCTGTGCGCGGGCAGGGATGCTGTGTGTATGACAAAGCAGGCAATGAATACCTCGATTTGTACGGCGGACACGCTGTTATCTCCATCGGACACAGCCATCCGACATATATAAAGCGCATCACCGAGCAATTGCAGCGACTGGCGTTCTATTCCAACTCGGTGCAGATACCCCTGCAAAACGAACTGGCTGAGCGACTGGGGCGGCTTTCCGGCTACGACGACTATCATCTCTTCCTCTGCAATTCGGGTGCCGAAGCCAACGAAAACGCTATCAAACTGGCATCGTTTCACAACGGACGCCGTAAAGTGCTCAGTTTCGCACGCTCGTTTCACGGACGGACGCACAGTGCAGTGACTGTCACTGACAATCCCGGCATCTGCGCACCGGTCAACAACCGCGACCACGTTGTATTTGCCCGTTTGAATGATATAGAGGCAGTACAGTCCGCCTTGGAAAAGGGGGACATCAGTTCGGTCATCATCGAAGGCATACAGGGACTGGCAGGCATTTACTGCCCCGACCCCGAATTTTTGCAGGCTTTGCAGAATCTCTGTGACCGGACCGGCACAGCGCTAATTTTGGACGAAGTGCAGTCGGGCTGCGGACGCAGCGGTAAATTCTTCGCACACCAGTACGCAGGCATCCGCCCCGACATCATCACCACCGCCAAGGGCATGGGCAACGGCTTTCCGGTGGCAGGCGTACTGATTAGCCCCCGATTTGAAGCACACCCCGGCATGCTGGGCACCACATTCGGCGGCAATCATCTGGCTTGTGCAGCATCCATCGCCGTGCTGGAAGTGATGGAACAGGAACATCTGATTGAAAACGCCCTCGCCACAGGCAATTACCTGATGGCACAACTCAAAAGCATCCCGCAAATCAAAGAAGTGCGCGGACGCGGCTTGATGATAGGGCTGGATTTCGGCACGCCCGCAGCCCCTCTGCGCAGCAAACTGATTGAGAAATACCGCGTTTTCACCGGCGCATCGTCCGACAAAAACGTGATGCGCCTGCTGCCCGCCCTCAGCCTGACAAAGGCGCAGGCAGACGCTTTTCTGACTGCGCTGGCGGAAGCAATGATGAATGTGTAAAATGATTACCGAAGCCGGTATCAATCTATTTTACTGCGGTTTTTTCTTTGATTTCTTGGCTTTTGCCGGTTGTTTCACCGTCGGATTCGCAGAGGATACACTGCCTGAAGGGTTGGCAGGACGCGAACTCACGGTTATACCGGGCGACGAAACGGAACGCCCTCTGGTTTCGTTAGGACCGAAAGCAAATCTGAACACGGCGCCCACCGCGAAGGGAGTGACTTTGTCGGCTGTTAATACAACATTTTGAATAGAGGATGCTTGGGGATTGGCGCGATTATATGCCACAAACGGTGCATCGCTCTTTTCTTTCCGTATGTCTTGCAATCCGTAATCAACATATAAACCGGTGTAGAGTCGGCGGTTCTTGTTGAAACGCCAGCGCATACCCACTTCGAGCGATGGCGTCACGACAGGCATTTGCATTTGAAAATCATCTGAAAAACTGGAAACAGCAATACTTTCCTGAACCGTTTCCGATTCGGGTTGGAAAATCTGCAAAACGGCGCCCTTGTGCGAATATTTGCTCAATAGGGGAAAAACGCCTATTTTGACGCCCGCTGCCACATAGAACTTGTGCCGGTTGACGCTATGCCTGTATTGCAGCATAACCGGAACATCCAAGAACAAGGCTTGCTGCTGCTCCTTAAAATAGGATACCGTGCAAGTTAAGCCACTCAGCACAACACCATCGGGGACGCTGTTGCTTGCCTTGGTAGTAGCAGAATAGAAGGATGCTTCCAAACCGACGCCCACAGCAAAACTTTTGTTGATGATATAATTGAACCCAACACCGACCAATCCACCGCCATTCAGGAATGATTTATTCCCTGCAACCGGCTGATAGTGCAATGTGGAATATCCGCCACCTGCATATACAAGATATTCAGGGGTTCCCTGACCACGTGCATTTGTAAAACCGGACAGCAAAAACGCCATCAACAAAAACGAAGTTAAAACACCTTTCATAACGCTGTTATCTTTAAATAAATATACATTTTTTCGGGTGGCTAAATTAATGTATTTTTTTAAACTGAACAAAAAAAACGTCACATTGTCAGGCGTTGCTACTTTCGTAACTGCACGAAATATCCGGCGGTAAGATGAAATTACAAAGTTCCTGATGTGTCAAGTGGCAAAATATTTGTTGCTCAATGCAAAAATTCCCATGGATATGCCTTTTCAAAAATGGCACGGTAATTGCATTATCTCTCATACATAGAAATTAAATTATAAAAATATGAAAACGAAAACGATTCTTTTAATGATGGTATTGACATCGGTATTGCTCAGTTCCTGTAAGGATGATGATGGTTATTCACTTGGTAAGTATTGGGTGAACATAGCCACAGTAGAGAACCCGAAAGGGCAAAATTATTTTATGTTTACGCTGGATAATGGCGACCGAATGTGGACGGCGGCTACGGGTCTTTGGGGGTATCATCCGAAAGACGGTCAACGAATCATTGCCAATTACACGATTCTGTCCGACAAAAACGCAGGTAGTTCATACAATCATGATGTAAGATTGAATGGAGTGCATACGGTTTTGACAAAAGACATTTTTGCTGTTACGCCCGAAACACAGGACAGCATAGGAAACGACCGTGTGCGAATAGACGATATTTGGATTGGGAGCGATTATCTGAATGTTGAGTTCCGCTTTAATGGGCAAAACAAAGTACACTGCATCAATTTGGTAAGCGATGCGTTGAAGGGATATGACGATGGCAAGATTCATTTGGAATTCAGGCACAACGCCAATGACGATGCGGCTACTTACAGTCAGTGGAGCATTGCTTCTTTCAGGCTGAAACCGCTTCAACAGGAAGGAGTGGATAGGTTGACCATAGTGATACATACCTCTGAATATCAACATCCCGATGAACAGACTTATGAAGTGGTTTACCGTTTTGCAGGCTCGTCCAAAAACGAACGCATAGTCAAACTGAACGAGCCGTCAGGCAACGTCATGTAACCAACGAAACATGGAATGACTGTTTAAATGTTCATTTATTTAGGCCATTCTGACAATGCAGGCGTTTTGGCAATGGCTTTCTTCGCGCTTTGCGGAATCAGGTTGACCGTCAGCACTGCTGTTGAGTTTGCCGGAACTTTCACTTCAAAACCGATTAAAGTAGTGCCCGGATTAGCCGAATCATAATCATTTTTTGAAACGGTTGACCATGTTTTTAACGTCACTTTGTTCGGTTCGGCAACGACCAATTTTAGTTTCTTCCCTTCTTTTTTCAGTTCAATACTGTTGCCCGACAGTTTCACATCGGCGGTAGTGAGCATGGTCCAGCGAATGGTTGTTTCCTTGTCGAGGGTCTTCACCTCGTCCCTGACCACTACATACTGTTGGTTGACGATGGCTACACCGCGCACGGATTCAGCCAATAGTCCTTTGTAAATCTCCGACAGGTCTGTTGTTGCATTGATGAAATCCGGAGAAGAAGAAGCGGAACGAATATTGGCTTTGCCCTTGACTATCTGCAACTGACCATCAATCGTCAATGTATTATGAACAAAATTATTATAACGGAATACCGTCCAGCGTTGCGAATTTTGCGCTCTGCCCCATAAATCCACCCCTTTTGTTTCAAGTGAATTGTAATCCTCTGTGCCAAAATCAGAAGCCCAACGAACCCCGTCGGCATCCAAAATAAATGAGCCGGCATCCATGTGCGCATGATTGCTTGACGCCGTCCCGCCTTTAAATCCTACATAGATACCGTTTGGGTCTGTCCATGAAGTTCGCATAAGAGCGACCGGAGTTGTACCTTGCCCCGTCCACATCAAGTCTTTGGGAGGCTGTATCCGGCTGATCTTTATACCGCGTCCCCAAATCATAAGAGCCGGCAGTATGCGATCGCGGGTTGGGATGCCTTTTTCCAAATAAGCCTTTTCGTTCCATAACAAGGAAGGGTCTTCCAGTCGGGATGAGAACCAGAACATGGCTGGACTTAAACCTCCACCCGAGCCACAATCGGCATAGTTGAAAGACAAGAACTTCGGACCTGTCATATTTTGCTGAAAACCGGCAGTCTTTAAGAAAGCCGATGATTCGGTCAGTCCGAAATCGGTTTCGTACAACTTTTCGATAGCACTCAAAAACAATACATTGAAACTTGTTCCATATCCCCAGTAACCGTATCCTTCGGGATAAGCGCCATCAGGGTTGTAATCATTCATAGGAAGACGAATCGACTCAATGGCTCTGTCAATAAGACTTTTGGATAGTTGAGGCAAATCTTCGTAGAGCGCCAGCGCCCCGAAGGTGATACCGGCATTGCAAACCTGATTCCAGTTATGTTCAGCCGTTAAAAACCAAGCATTCCTTGGGTGAAAGGAAGCATCAAGACCTTTTGTCAGGATAGCCGTTTTGATTTTTTCGCGCGACTGCGGCGACAGGGAATCATACAGCCAGTCATATCCTATAGACAAAGCCATCGTTGCTTCGGCAACGTCCAGAAAATGGGAAGGATTCCAATTTGTAAAAGCCGATACAGCCAGCATTTCCTTTTCGGCTTTTTTCAGGTATTTGTCTTCTCCGGTCAGGCGGAAGGCATACGACAGATAGAATATCCGGCGAAGAGATTCGGCAGTTACCCCAAGCAGTCTTCTGCCGTCCATTTTTCGCTCTAATTCGGGGAGCGCCACTATCTTGTCACATTCGTTGATAATAGCCTGATGAATCTTTGCCCAAACGGGGTCAGTGGCAATATTATCTTTAATGCTCTGTTCTTCGCCTTTGAGCAACAGGATGCGCGGATGAGCAGGCATCTCTTTTTTATCCGGCACATTTTTCCACTGCGCTTGCACACAGAAGGGTATTAAGCATAACAACACTCCTCCGATAAAACAAATCATTCTGAAATTCATATTCGTATTCATTTTTATTTACTGTTAACTCTTTTATAACCCTTATGCAGACAGGGCGTTATCCTGTCTGATTGCGCCCTTTCAGGGCTGGGCTTATTCCTTCCATTCATTCACAGGGCGTTGCCCTGTGCTATTGATATTGGGCTTTCAGCCCTCCCTTATGCGGGAGAGGTGTTCTCCCTTATGCGGGAGAGGTGTTCTCCCTTATGCGGGCGTGGTGTCCGCCCTTATGCGGGCGTGGTGTCCGCCCTTATGCGGGCGTGATGTCCTCCCTTATGCGGGCGTGGTGTCCGCCCTTATGCGGGCGTGATGTCCGCCCTTATGCGGGCGTGGTGTCCGCCCTTATGCGGGCTTAACCAAACTCCAGCAATCATCGGTGCAAATGTATGAAAAATTCTATGATATTCGTAATTCGTAATTCGTAATTTTTAATTGATTATACATTCGCCACCCTGATGATATCGGCAA
>JAITTD010000232.1 GCA_031287245.1 Bacteroidales bacterium | reverse complement strand
TGTCTAAATCAATCAGTACTTTGCAATTCGTTCCAAATCAGGTCTTTCAACTGTGTGATGCCTGTGCCGGCAACAGCGCTGATGAACACCGGCGCAAGCGTTTTCAGTTCCGCCTTCATCTCGGTCATCAGTTCCTCGTCAAGCATATCGCATTTGCTGACTGCTATCAGCCGTTTTTTATCCAACAGTTCGGGATTGTACTGTTTCAACTCATTGAGCAGAATGTTGTAATCTGCTTCAATGTTCTTGCTGTCCGCAGGAATCATAAACAGCAGCATAGAGTTTCGCTCAATATGCCTGAGAAAGCGAATACCGATGCCTTTCCCGATATGTGCATCCTCAATGATACCCGGAATGTCGGCTACCACAAACGAGCGGTTGTCGCGATAGGGCACCATGCCGAGATTAGGCACGAGTGTAGTGAATGGATAGTCGGCTATTTCAGGTTTTGCTGCCGAGATGACTGAGAGAAGGGTTGATTTTCCGGCATTGGGAAAGCCCACTAAGCCGACATCCGCCAGCACTTTCAGTTCGAGCACCTTCCAACTTTCCTCGCCCGATTCGCCCGGCTGTGCGTAACGTGGCGACTGATTGGTTGCCGATTTGAAATGGTCGTTTCCCTGCCCACCCCGTCCGCCTTTCAGCAGAATCCGCGTTTCATCATGCTGGGTGATTTCAAAGATGAACTCGCCTGTTTTGGCATCGCGCGCCACTGTACCTAATGGCACCTCAATGATTTTATCATCCCCGTCAGCGCCTGTTTTCAGAGCGCTACCGCCGTTTTCGCCGTGTCCGGCAAAGATATGACGCTGATATTTCAAATGGATGAGCGTCCACAACTGGCTGTTTCCCTTCAGTATGATATGCCCGCCCCGTCCGCCGTCGCCACCGTCGGGACCGCCTCGGGTAGTGAGCCGGTCGCGGTGAAAATGAGCAGAGCCAGCACCGCCATTGCCCGAGCGACAACATATTTTTACGTAATCAACGAAATTGGATTCAGCCACGATGGGGGTTTAAACGATTGCCGGAAATTTCCACGGAGCGCGATAAGTGGGCGTCATCAACTTATTGGCGTCAGGGTTGTTGAATTTTTTGGTTTGATCGTTGTAAACCAGCGTTTCTCCGCCCAAACGAGCACCGATGTTGCCCAAGTGTGCATATTTTGCACACATTGCGCCGTTCTCTATGGTACAAGCCGTGTTGGGGTTGCGGGTTTTGACACATTCAAGGAAATTGGCAACATGATCTTTATGCGACTTTCCGGTGGAGGTGACTTTGATTGCCGGTATTTTCCCATTATAGGGAAATACTTCCCAGTCAGCACGGTCTGCTGCCAAGGTACCGTTGGTTCCTCGGAAAATTAAACCATAATTTTTTCCAAAAAGAGTGCCTGCCGGATTGTTTTCCCAAGTCATTAAAAAATTCTTGAACTGGTAATTCACCGACATCGTGTCAAACGTTTCGTGTGCACCGTCAGGATAGGCGTAATTGCTGCCGGTTGACTGCACACTGAGCGGCATTCCTTTCACGTTCATTGCCCACAAGCCCATATCCAAGAGGTGCACCCCCCAATCGGTGATGAGTCCGCCGCCGTAGTTCCAAAACATCCGCCAAAGCCCGTGGAAACGCTGTGGATTGAATGTTCTTTTTGGTGCCGGACCGAGCCATTTGTCAAAATCAACGCCTTCCGGTACGGCGGCATCGGGAGCGGGAGGAACAATCACAGCATAATCGAAGTTGGCAAAGACGTGCACCCTGCTCACTGTGCCTAATTTACCGGATTGTATGTATTCAACCATGTCTTGCCATTCCTTGCCGCTGCGTTGTTGCTGTCCTACCTGCACAATGCGGTTGTAGCGCTTCGCCGCCGCTACCATAGCATCACATTCGGCAATGCTGTTGGATGCAGGCTTTTCAACATACACGTCTTTGCCAGCCGCGCAAGCATCCACCATTTGCAGGCAGTGCCAATGGTCGGGCGTACCGATAATCACAATATCAACGTCTTTCTGGTCGAGAATCTTCCGATAGTCGTCATACAGATTGGCTTTCATGTTGTGATCTTTTTCCAGTTCTGCTGCACGCCTTTGAAGTACGTTGTTGTCCACATCGCACAAGGCGAGGCAACGCACATTTTTGTTGAGCAAAAAGTCTTTCAGATCACTCCATCCCATGCTGTTGCATCCGATTAAAGCCACGCCAATTGTGTCGTTTGCGCCGCGAATACCTGCAAACGCCTGTTGCGGAAAGGATGATGCGGCAATACCTGCCGCAAACAAGGATGATGCCTTGATAAAATATCTTCGGTTGATCATAACAGCATATTTTACAGGTTTCTTATCCAAATGTTGCGGAAAGATACGGGAGTTCCGTGGTCCTGCAGCATTAGCGGAAGGCGTCCATGTGCCGTGTAACTGGGCAATCCGGTGTATGGCGTGCCACCTTTCAAGATATAATTGTTTTGTACCAACACACCATTCAGCACCACAGTAATCATAGCAGGTGCTTCAAGTTTGTTTTCGGCTCCGAATTTAGGGGCTTTCCAGTAGATGTCATATACCTGCCACTCTCCGTTTTTGGTGTAGGAGTTGGCAAGCGGAGCACTTTGCTTGTAGATACTGCCCACCATGCCGTTTACGTACGTTGAATTATTATCGGCATCCAGTACTTGGAGTTCGTAGATACTTTGCAGGAAAATGCCGCTGTTGCCTGCCATTTGCCCTCTGTATTCAAAGCCTTCATACTTGGCTTTGGGATTGGGCGATTTAAACTCGATGTGCAACTGACAGTCGCCAAAATACTCTTTGGTCAAAATGTCACCTTTTGTAATAATCATTTCATTGCCTGCTATTTTCCATTGGGCGGGTTCTCCTTTGGAATCAACCCATTTTGACAAGTCTTTGCCATCAAAGAGGATAATAGCGTCTGATGGCGGTTGTCCCGGAGTATTGGCAGGTTTCACTACCGGCGGAACCGGAGAATACCATTCTGTACTTTTAGGCGACCATTGTGCTGACACACTGTTGATTATAAATAATCCGATTACGAATAAAAAAATTTGTTTTTGCATTTTGTTTGATTTTTAAAGATAATTAATTTCGGCAAAAATAGATGAAATTTTTCAGATTTCCAAGCGCAATGAAAAAAGTTTTTTACAGAAGACGATCCGAATCACAACTGAATATTTTCTTCATGCGGTTCAGTCCTTCGGAGGCTACTTCCAACGGGTCGCGCTTCCAGTATTCCTGGTTGAACAGTTCGAGCGACAGCACAATTTCGCCGCCCAACTGATGTACCCATGCTGCAATTTTATTGTAGGGAGCCACGCCTGCACCGGGGAATACACGATCGCTGTCCGACAGTTGTTCGGGCGCATCGGCAAACGGATAGTCGTTGATGTGGAAAATGTCGCAGGCAGTACCGCTTAGCACATTCAGTCCA
The DNA here is from genome assembly GCA_031287245.1 of Bacteroidales bacterium. Lineage (GTDB taxonomy): Bacteria > Bacteroidota > Bacteroidia > Bacteroidales > UBA4181 > JAIRLS01. Next base: position 2,861 of record JAITTD010000232.1, on the reverse strand, counting down.
TCAAAGTAGGAATGTCCGCGGTACAGGTGGAACACGTCTGCCAAAACACGTGCCTGCGGATGATTGGCTGCTGCTGCCACATACAAAGCCTGCGCCAATCGCGACATATTGGCTGACGCACCCCAGATTTCGAGTTGGGGCATTACGCCGGTTTTCAAGCCCAACTCAATCAACGCACGGTAACGCTGTGCAACGATATCCAAATCAAGCAGTTCGCCTGAATAAGCGCCGGCAGGCGGGGCGGCAACACGTGTACAGCCTGTTTCAGCCAACATCCGCATTTCGCTTTCCATTTGTTCAAAACCGGTTTTGCGGGTATCGTTGTCATCAACTATCCATTGAGCAAAGCCGATGGCGTTTTCCACTTTCAAATGCCGCTCATCCAGCAACTTTTTCAACGATGCGGCGCTGTTTCCGTTTGCTATATACTGTTGCACGTCGGACACCCATAATTCTATACCGTCGTATCCGGCTTTGGCGGCTATTTCAATTCTATCGACCAAGCTGGTTCCCTCGCTGATCGTTGAGGTGTTCAGGCAATATCGGATGGCAGTCTTCTTGTCCGTTACTTTGCCCGAACAAGCGACTACCGGAAGCATCAAGCCTGCAGATGCCGCTCCAATGCCTTTTAAAAGTGATCTTCTACTAATCATACAATAAAAATATTATTTTTATGTAGCAAAGATAACAGTATTTTTTGATTTTATCACAATAATGAAAGCAAAATTTTGTTTCAATACAATGGTGATTCGGTGGTGATACAATGGTGATACATTGTGATTCAGTAGTGATTCGGTTGTGATTCATTGTGATTCGATTGTGATTCTTTGTGTATGGTAAGCATACGACGGATAATATCTTTGATAAATAATTTTTCAAAAAAATTGCAACTTGATGCAGCAAAATTAAATTTGCCACGTCTTATCAGTAGAAGTGAAAATAAAAAGATGACCACCATTCAGATTAATCGGTTTCAGAAAGCATTGTACGACAGCCACCACAGGCGTATTTACAGCATTTGCTATCGAATAACCGGCAATCAGATGGATGCCGAAGAGGTGATGCACGATGCTTTCCTGAAAATTTTTGCTCATTTGAACGATTTGCAGGAAGAAAAGGCATTTATCACGTGGAGCAGGAACATTGCAGTCAGGACAGCCATCGACAAGGTGCGCCGGAAAAAAATCATTTTCGAGCCGATAGACGAATTATCCATTGCCGAAGAAGAGCCGGATGAAATGCCCGAATGGACGGTGGAAGGGGTTAAAAAAGCGCTCAACGAACTCCCAAAAGGTTATCGAATAATTGTGTCACTGCGTCTGTTTGAGGAATATTCCTTTGAGGATATTGCCCGGACGCTGCACATCAAAGAATCTACCGTCCGCTCGCAATTTGCACGCGGAAGGGAGAAGTTAGCACAAAAATTGAAAGTTGAAAGTTAAAATAGATACCATGAATCATTTGGAAGAATACATCAAACAAAACAAAAACCAGTTCGAGGAAGAACCCGAAAACGGACATTTTGAACGGTTTTTGGAAAAGCAGAACCGCCGACACCATACACGGGTGATGGTGCGTTGGAGCATCGCAATAGCCGCCTCTGTTGCCTTGGTGTTTGCCGTCGGTGTTCACCGGCAGCAGGACGTTCCCGCCCCGCCGGAGGCCGTTCTTTGCGAAAACGCCGATGACATGAAGATGTGTTACATCGACAAAATGAACACGGTTGCCGACGAAATCAGGCAGCTCACCAACCATTTGGAACCGTGGGACAGGAAAATAGTGCTGAATGATATGCAAAACATCATTGAGGCAACACACAACGGTTTGGTAAACGAACTGCCCGAAGAACTTGCACCGGAAGCGCGGCATACAATTCTCTCGGATTATTATCGGAAAAATTTGGAGAGTATGCAAAACATGGTTGAAGTGCTGAAAGAAGTTTAATTTGCAATGTCATTAAAAACAGTCAATAATTTAAAATGAAAACAGAATGAAAAAGTTAATTTTATCAGTTGTATTGTGCGGGCTTACGTTCGCAGCGTTTTGTCAAAAGTCGGAAGTACGTTCCGTGTCCGGTTTTACCGGAATAGAAGCATCCAGTGTGTTTCACATCACCGTGAGCAAAGGGAATGCGGAGTCACTCACTATCGAAACCGACGAAGCCGTGATGCCACAGGTGCGATGCGAAGTCAAAAACGGCGTGTTGCACTTGTTCTTAGCCAACAGGCACACATTCAAAAACTCGAAGCCCGTCAACGCTTCGATTGTGATGAAAGAATTGAACACGGTGCAACTGTCCGGCGCGTGCCATATCCTTATCAAGGATGTATTTACATCGAAATCGTTTAAAGTTGAATGTAGCGGCGCTTCCAATTGCGAAGCCGTAGCCGGTATAAAGGCTTCTACATTGGACATTGACCTCAGCGGATCCTCCCATTTGAAACTGAAAGCAGAGGCGGAAAACGCTAAAATTGAAGGTTCCGGCGCTCCCAATATAGACATATCCGTGCAGGCTGAAAATCTAAATTTGGATTTTGGCGGAAGCGCAAATGTCAAATTAGTCGGGAAAGTTGACAACCTGTCTATTGATTCATCAGGCGCCTCAAAGATAGACGCTGTAGGGCTTGAAGCCAATTCGGTGAATGTAGAGACATCGGGAGCCAGTTCAATCAACGTTTTTGCAACGGAAAGACTGAAAGTGGAATCATCGGGCGCGTCAAGTATCGGTTACAAAGGATCTCCCTCTATCGAAATGGATAGCAGCGGGGCTTCAAAAATCAGACAGATTAAATAGAAGGAACGATGGAACGGAGAAACGGATAAACGATGGAACGGATTCGTTCATCCGTTTTCCCGTTCAT
>JAITTD010000075.1 GCA_031287245.1 Bacteroidales bacterium | reverse complement strand
AAGCGCTTCGGCAAAAAGACCATTGCCGCCAAGATGACCGATGTGCCGGGGCACACGCGAGGCATCGTGTCGCCGCTGTACGACGCCGGACTGCGTTTTCTGCATATAGGCGTCAATCCTGACTCAAAAGTGCCTGAAACGCCTCCTGTATGTATCTGGAGAAATAGCGATGGCAAGGAAATCGTACTGATGTACCAGAACGGATATGGCGATGATATGATTCTACCCGACGGGAAAACCGCCATATCTATCAATTTCACCAGTGATAATCATGGACCTCATACCCTTGAGCAGGTGAAAACCATTTATGCCGACTTGCGAAAGAAGTATCCCGACGCTGATATTTTTGCATCTACACTCAATGCTGTTGCAGAAGATGTAATCGCCATGAAGCAGCAACTGCCTGTTTTTACTTCCGAAATAGGCGATACATGGATTTACGGGTATGCAAGTTCACCGCAAATGATGGCGCAGTTTCGCGCTTTGACGCGCCTTTATTCGGATTGGATAAAAACAGGCAAAATCAATCCTGCAAGCGACATGGCCATTGACTATGCCGTCCGTCTGGGGTTAGTTGCGGAACATACATGGGGAGTGGATGTTACGACCTATCTGAAAAACTGGGATAAAAACGATATCGATATTTTCAACGCATCCCGTAATCTGCCGGAATTTCTCTTTTCGGAAAAATCATGGAAAGAAAAAGCCGACAACATTGACAAAGCAATTGCTTTATTACCTGAAAATTTGCGAACCGAAGCGCAAGCGGCTGTGGATGCAATCAAGACTGTTTCGGCAAAATCAATTACCAAACACGATAAGGCAAAGGAAATCAACGAACAAGGCGTTCTGACTTTTGAACCTCGAAACCCGAAACCCGAACCTCGAAACTCAAATAAGGGCGTGAAAATGCTTGCCGGAGAAGTCGCTTACCAGACCTATTCTCAAAAAGATTTTGACATTTTTCATAAAGCCTACATTAGCAGAGATAAGGCATGGGCGAGAATGGCTTTCGGTAAGCCGGGATTGGAAAATACAAAGGCGCAGTCGGCAACTCTCACGGCTCAGACAACGAATGTAGCAGTGAGCAAAGCAGGCAAAGACAAACAAATAGACTGCCTGCTCTCGTTTCCCGACCATCTGGCGATTGACAACAGAATTCTTCCCGAACAAGTCAATACACACTACGTCATCCACAAGGATGGTTCTGTAGAAATGACGGTTTCGTTGATTAACAAACCTGCAAACCGTTTGCCGGAAGCTTGGTGGGTGTCGTTTTATCCATCGGACATTGTGTCGGTCTTTGCCGAAAAATCAGGCTACCGGGTGGACATAATGGATGTGGTCAAAGGCGGCAACCGTCAGATGCACGGTATTGACCGGTATGTGGATGTCGTAACGACAAAAGGAACTATACGCATTACAAGTTTGGATGCTCCGGTAGTATCTTTCGGCGAACGAAATGCTATCCATTATTCCACAGAGTTGCCCGATTTGAGCAAAGGTATTCATTTCTGTCTTTTCAATAACTTGTGGGGTGTGAATTTCAATATGTGGTGGGAAGGCAGTTTGGTTTTTCGGTTTAAAATGGAATATAAATAACATAAATTACGAATTACGGGACTTTCAGCAACGCCCTTCAATTGGCAAATACAATCGAATCAACCGTATCACAATTGAATCACAATTGAATCACAATTGAATCACTATCGTATCACAATGTAATTATCATCTGTTTGCAAAAATTTAGTACTTTTGTCTTTTTAAAAGTTAAAAAATGGAAGAATTAAGAATGGATTGCGCCGCTTTTTCCGCCAAGGTAGAAGAGTTGAAGGCGCAGATAGCGGGAGTAATTGTAGGACAGCAGCAAAGCGTGGATTTGATTTTGACAGCACTGTTGGCAAACGGACACGTACTGATAGAGGGTGTACCCGGAGTAGCCAAAACATTGATGGCAAAATTGACCGCGAAACTGATTGATGCCGACTATTCCCGCATACAGTTCACGCCCGACCTGATGCCTTCAGATGTGCTGGGAACGTCCGTCTTCAACCTGAAAACGAATGAATTTGAGTTCCAAAAGGGACCGATTTTCTCGGAAATAGTGCTGATTGACGAAATCAACCGCGCACCTGCCAAAACGCAGGCGGCATTGTTTGAAGTGATGGAGGAACGGCAAATTACCATTGACGGCACAACCCGTCCTATGGGCGAATTGTATATGGTCATCGCCACCCAGAATCCTGTCGAACAGGAAGGAACGTACCGTTTGCCGGAAGCGCAGTTAGACCGCTTCCTGCTGAAAATCACCATTGACTACCCATCCACCGAAGAGGAATTTACGATCCTGAAACGACATCACACAAATATCCACCTTACCGGATTGAAGGATGTCCGTCCGGTGCTGACCAAAGACCTCATTCTGCAATTCAAGCAATTGATCAATCAGGTCATTGTGGACGACAGCCTGCTACGGTATATTTCGAACATCATCATCGCCACACGCAACAACTCCGCCATCTATCTCGGTGCCTCGCCACGCGCTTCCGTAGCGCTGCTCAATGCGTCAAAGGCTTATGCGCTGCTTCAAGGGCGGGATTTTGTGATTCCCGATGATGTGAAATACCTTGCAGTTTCGGCGTTGCAACACCGGCTTGTGCTCTCGCCCGAAACCGAAATGGAAGGCAAGACAGCCGCCACCATCGTACGCCAACTGTTGGATAATATCGAAGTGCCGAAGTAATGCTGATTAACCGCCGATTCTATATTGCAGTAGTCGTTACGGTGTTGTGCCTTATCATCGCCGCCAAAAGTCCTTTCCTGTTCACCATTGCGCAGTTTTTACTTTTGGGCGTTGTCGGATTGAGCCTGTATGAGATTCTTGTGCTGTTTGCGCATAAGGGTACCATTATTGAATGTGTCCGCGAATGTCCCGAACGTTTGTCGAACGGCGACGAGAACGAGATAAAGATTCACATTTTCAACCACTATGTTTTTCCCGTCGCATTGGAAATCATTGACGAGTTGCCCGCCATTTTTCAGCGTCGCGATGTTTCATTCCGCCTGCAAATGGATAAAAAATCAGAAAAAGTATTGAAATACGTGCTGACGCCGGTGCAACGAGGCGAATACAAGTTTGGTGCGGTGAATGTATTTGTCAGCACCCGGATTGGATTCATCAGCCGGAGGTTTAAATTTGCCGAAGATTTCAACACGAAGGTGTATCCATCGTTCATCTTTTTGCAACAATATGCCATCAAAGCATCGTCCAACCGCCTGACTCAAACCGGAAACAAGAAGATAAAGCGCATTGGTCAGCAGTTGGAGCCAGACCAAATCAAGGATTACGTGAAAGGCGATGATTTTCGCGTGATTAACTGGAAAGCCACTGCCCGTCGCAACAAGTTGATGATTACTGTTTTTCAGGACGAAAGGGCGCAAAACCTCTTTTGCATCATCGACAATGGCAGAACGATGCAATCTGCCTTTAACCGGATGACGCTGTTGGACTATTCTATCAACGCCAGCCTCGCCCTTGCCTACATCGCTATGCTGAAAGGCGACAACACCGGGCTGATTACCTTCGAGCGAAAGATAGACACATTTATCGCACCGGCACGCAATCATTTGCAAATGAAAAACTTTCAAGAAGCGTTGTACCATCAGCAAACTGCCTTTGCCGAGAGTGATTATTTCTCGCTTTTCAAGCAAATCAATGTCAGCGTGAAAAACAGAAGCCTTTTGTTGATTTTTACCAATTTCGACTCGGCGCTGTCCGTTAGTCGGCATCTTAACTACCTTAAAATGATAGCCAAACGGCATACCGTATTGGTTGTCTTCTTCGAAAACTTTGAGATAGAAGCCCTTGCCGGCAAAAAACCGGAAAACAAGGTAGATGTTTACGAATCAACCATTGCCCACAAATTGCTTTACGAAAAACGCCTCATTATGAATCGCTTGAAACGAAACAATATCCTTACCCTGCTTACCCACCCTGCAAATCTTACAGTAAATCTTATCAATAAGTATTTGGATATTAAAGAGCGGGGAAATTGGTAAGATACGAAACAGAGTGTATGTCAGACATAAAGATATTTTTTGACGATTGTGTATTAGTTTTAGCCCGCAAGGATACAATAATATATGTATCCGACAAAATACAGTGGCATTATAATGACAAAAAAGGCTTGGCTAAGCGCTTGGCAAAGTTTGTCGCATCCGACGATAAGTTGCTGTATATCTTTCATTCCGATGTTGGTGAATTGTTGGAGGCGGTGAAATCCTGCTTTAAGGTAGTGAAGGCAGCCGGAGGAGTGGTAAGCCTGCCCGACGAGCGGATTTTGCTGATTCGACGTTTGGGGAAATGGGATTTGCCTAAGGGAAAAGCGGAAAAAGGCGAACTCCCTGAGCAAACGGCTGTGCGTGAAGTGATGGAAGAATGTGGATTATCGCATGTTCCTGAGATAACGTCTAAGATAGCAGACAGTTATCATACTTATCACCTCAAAGGGCAGCATATCTTGAAACAAACAGCGTGGTATGCGATGGATTACAAAATCGCTGAACTGCTGCAACCTCAACTGTCGGAGAATATTACCGAGGCGATTTGGTGCACCCGTCAGCAAGTTGCTTCGGCGATGCTTCAAACGTACGGTTCGGTGAAGGATGTTTTGGAATATTATCTTACCCGCGGTCGGTAAGGGCTTTGGTGAAGGTTTCCTTGTGTGTATCCTGCAAGTCTTGAAGGGTAGGGTGGGGGATAAACGACATTTTCGACAGGGCTTTATCTACGCGATGAAAAATGTCGGTATATCTGATTCTGCCTTCCAAAAAAGCGGTCACAGCCACTTCATTGGCGGCATTCATCACGCAGGGCGTGTTTCCACCCTTTTGCAGCACCTGATAGGCAATCGACAGCAAAGGAAATTTCGTCAAATCGGGCTTTTCAAAAGTGAGCGAGGCAAGTTTGGCGAAATCAAGCCGTGAATGGTTGGTGGGTAAGCGATGCGGGTAGGCGAGGGCATACTGAATGGGCAATCGCATATCGGGAGCGCCCATCTGGGCTTTGATAGCGCCGTCGGCAAACTGCACCATCGAATGGATAATTGATTGCGGATGCACCACAACATCAATGCGGTCGGCAGGGATGCCAAACAGCCAGCGTGCTTCAATGACTTCCATGCCCTTGTTCATCATGGTGGCGGAATTGACGGTAATCGTGGCGCCCATATTCCATGAAGGGTGCGCCAAAGCGTCGTTGCGTGACACATGCAACAGTTCTTCCGCTGTTTTAGTGCGAAAAGGTCCACCCGATGCGGTCAGTATCAATTTTTCCACAGCCGCGAGCGATTCGCCTTGCAGGCATTGAAAGATGGCAGAATGTTCCGAATCGATCGGCAACAGCGGCACCTGATGTTTTTTGATTAAATTTGTCACCAATTCACCCGCCACCACTAAGGTTTCTTTATTTGCCAGCGCCACTGGTTTTCCGGCTTCAATGGCTTTTACAGTGGGTATCAATCCGCTGAAGCCAATCATCCCCGTCACCACCATATCCACAGACGGGAGTGTAGCGGCTTGCGAAATGGCTTCGTAACCTGCAAACACCTTGACTGGATGGTCGGACAATGCGTCTTTCAGCCGTTGATAGTGCGATTCATCGGCTATCACTACGCAATTCGGTTGAAAACGGATGGCTTGGTGTATTAATTCTTCTACGCGATTTTTGGCAGTGAGCGTTTCCACCTCAAATAATTCGGGATGTTCTGCAATCACTTCAAGAGTCTGCGTTCCGATAGAGCCGGTGGAACCGAGTATGGCAATTTTCTTCTTCATCAGAACACAATAAAATCTTCGGGGTTGACCGGTTTACCGTTTTGCCAAATCTCGAAATGCAGATGCGGACCGGTGCTCAGGTCGCCCGAATTGCCGATGATAGCAATGGCGTCGCCTGCTTTCACCTGTTCGCCCGATTTCTTCAGCAGGTTGGCATTGTGCTTGTAAACTGATAATAGATTAGCATTGTGCTGTATTTCAATAATATATCCTGTTTCTATCGTCCATGTGGAAATCACCACCGTTCCGTCCAAAACGGCTTTTACCACTTCATTGGGCTTGGCAACCAAATCAATGCCGAAATGGTTTTCCTTCATGTTGAAATGGTTGGTCACAACGCCGTTGATGGGTTTGAAAAAATGCGTTTTCAGTATGGACGTTTCTTTGCTGGGGGACGAACCGGTCGCGAAATTGAACTGTTCCTCTTCTTCCACTTGTTTGCGCAGCAAGGAATCCTGCTCGGAGCGGGTGAAAGTGATTTGCGAGTAATCGGTATTGGTGCTGTCGCTGGGTGGTTCGGTTAATTTTGGTTCCCTTCCCGAAATAAATGCGTTCATGGCACGAAAATATTTGTCGCGTGTTTGGAGTTCGTATTCCAATGAATCCATACGCATAACATTAGCAACCAACTGATTGTGCATGGCTTGGGTAGGGTAGCCGGGCACCCATTCGCGCATAGGCGTAAACATAACCAAGGCAATGGAACCGCCAACCAGCAAAAGGAATATAAAGCCAAAAACAGACAGAAAATTAAGGAGTGTGACTCTCATCTGCCACACCTCTTCAAAATTGCTGTCATTATAAAACACAAACCGATAAGTGTTTTTCAACTTTCGGAAAACGGTTTTCTTTTCTTGATTTTCCGGCATATCCTGTTTATTTCAATGAGTAATCTACTCACCAACAACAAACCGGCTATCAGTGACAAGAAGCCGGTCTATCCATAAAAAGTTATTCTTCGCTCTTGGCGCCAATTTCTTTGGACGGATTGGCTTCGCCGCCTTCATCTTTGGTGGCTTTTTTAAATTCTTTCATCCCCTGCCCTATTCCCTTCATCAACTCAGGAATTTTTTTGCCTCCGAACAAAAGTAACGCGAGAGCAACAATAAGCACTATCTGCCATGGACCCATAATTCCCAACACTACAAAAAGATTCATAATCAACAAATTTAGTATAAAATTAATGCAGCAAAGATACGCATTTATTCATTACCGGACAAAAAAATATTTTTTTTTATTTTTATGACAAAAAGAGGTATTTTTTGAAAATAAAAACTTAATTTTGTTGGCTCATTTATTAAAAAACAGTTAAGTATTTTATTGATATAGAACAATATGCAAAAACATAATTTTAGTGCAGGTCCATCTATCCTTCCTCGCGAAGCCATTGAAGCAACTGCACAAGCGGTCTTAAATTTTAACAACAGCGGGTTATCCTTGATGGAAGTGTCGCATCGTGGAAAGGATTTCGAATCGGTTATCATAGAAGCAAGAGCGTTAGTGAAAGAATTACTGGCGGTTCCGGATGGTTATTCGGTGCTCTTTCTTGGCGGAGGTGCAAGTTTGCAATTCTGCATGGTGCCTTTCAACCTGTTGGAGAAGAAAGCAGCCTATCTGAACACCGGAACATGGGCAAATAAAGCCATGAAGGAAGCCAAAGGTTTTGGAGAAGTAGTGGAAGTAGCCAGTTCAAAAGAGGCTAATTACTCATATATCCCTAAAAATTACACTGTTCCTGATGATGTGGACTATTTTCACATCACCACCAACAACACCATTTTCGGAACCGAGTTGGCCGACGACCCGAAGGTGAAACCCTATCTGGTTGCCGATATGTCGTCCGACATATTCAGCCGTCCTGTGGATGTTGCCCGTTATGGACTGATTTATGCAGGTGCGCAGAAAAATCTATCATGCGCCGGTGTTACCTTGGTGATCGTGAAGGATGAAATTCTCGGTAAGGTTTCGCGCCATATTCCGTCAATGCTGAATTACAAGATACATATTGACGGCGATTCCATGTACAACACCCCACCGTGTCTGCCTGTTTACACCGCCCTTCAAACCATGAAATGGCTCAAAACCAATGGCGGCGTGGCAAGTGCGCAGAAACGTAACAAAACCAAAGCAGCGCTTCTGTATAGCGAAATTGACCGCAACAAACTCTTTAAAGGCACCGCTGCCATAGAAGATCGCTCACTGATGAACGTATGTTTCGTGATGAACGAGGCGTATCAGGAGTTGGAAAAAGATTTTTTGGCGTTTGCACAGGAACGCGGAATGGTAGGCTTGAAAGGACACCGTTCAGTAGGCGGTTTCCGTGCATCCATCTACAATGCCATGTCCATTGAGAGTGTTCAAGCGTTGGTGGATGCAATGAAAGAATTTGAAAAATCACATTGATAATATGAAAAAAGTATTAGTTGCTACCGAAAAACCGTTTGCAGCAGTTGCCACGAACGGTATTAAAAAAATATTGACCGCCGCCGGATACGAAACCGTGTTGTTGGAAAAATATTCGGACATTGCCGAGTTTAAAACCGCTGTTGCAGAGGCTGACGCCTTGATTGTGCGCAGCGATAAACTAACGAAAGAGATTGTTGACGTTGCCGGTAAGTTGAAAATAGTCGTTCGGGCGGGAGCCGGTTACGACAATCTGGATTTGGCAGCCTGCACCGAAAAGGGCGTGGTGGCGATGAATACCCCCGGACAAAATTCCAATGCTGTTGCCGAACTGGCTATTGGCATGATGATTTACATGGCACGCAACGGTTTCACCCCCGGAACAGGCGCCGAGCTGAAAGGCAAAAAGTTGGGCATCCACGCTTACGGTAATGTCGGTAAACTGGTTGCCGCGCTGGGAAAGGGGTTTGGTATGGAAATCCATGCTTTTGACCCCTTTGTTACCGCAGATGCGCTCAAAAAAGACGGCATTGTTCCGGTGGCTGACGTGAAAGAATTGTACAGCAAATGTCAATACATTTCTCTACATATTCCGGCAAACGAAGATACCAAAAAATCAATTGGTTACGATTTGCTCAAATCCATGCCCAAAGGGGGAACGCTCATCAATACGGCACGGAAAGAGGTGGTGGACGAAGGCGGCTTGCTGAAAGCGCTGATGGAACGCAATGACCTGAAATATGCCACAGACATAGCGCCTGACGGATTGGCGAAGATGAAAGAATCTGTTGGTGTGCGCGTTTTTGCGACCGCCAAAAAAATGGGCGCCGAAACTTCAGAAGCCAATATCAATGCAGGACTGGCTGCTGCCCAGCAGATTGTGGACTTTTTCAAGAAGGGGGAAAGGCGCTTTCAGGTAAACCGATAATAGCCCACTGATGGACGCACACCACAATGGTTTTGAAAGCGCATTGTCCGTAAATCAGGGCATTCCACAACCTGCGACAGTGGATAATGCGTCATTGCAGCGTTTTTTGAATCGTTCGCGTAAAGTCTATGGCGTGGACGACTATGTGGAAGGAATCCTCCAAAACAACCGCACCATACTCAGCAAAGCCATCACTTTGGTGGAAAGTTCCCTGCCCGAACACGAGCAGATGGCGCAAAGCATCATCGAACGCTGCCTGCCTCATGCCGGAAAATCCTTGCGAATAGGAATAACAGGCGTGCCGGGAGCAGGCAAAAGCACTTTCATTGAGGCATTGGGAAAATACCTTACTGCAAAAGGCAGAAAATTGGCAGTACTTGCTATCGACCCATCGAGTGAACGCTCCAAAGGCAGCATCTTGGGCGATAAAACGCGAATGGAACTGTTGTCGGCAGACCCTGATGCGTTTATCCGTCCTTCGCCATCGTCAGGCTCGCTGGGCGGAGTAGCCCGCAAGACGCGCGAAACAATTTTCCTTTGCGAGGCGGCAGGCTTCGACACCATATTCATCGAAACGGTAGGAGTGGGGCAGTCGGAAACAGCAGTACACTCCATGACCGATTTTTTTCTGCTCATTCAGATAGCGGGCGCCGGCGATGAGTTGCAGGGTATCAAGCGGGGCATCATGGAAATGGCTGACCTGATTGCCGTGAACAAGGCTGACGGCAATAATTTTGAAAAGGCACAATTGGCAAAGACGCAATATCAAAGCGCTTTACACCTTTTCCCAAAACCATTGTCAGGGTGGACGCCGAAAGCAAGCCTTTGTTCGTCCATCAACAACACCGGCATTGAAGATATTTGGAATACCATACTCGAATATGAAGATGTGACGCGCCAAAACGGTTTTTTCAATACCCGAAGGCTGCAACAGTCGCAGTATTGGATGAGAGAAACCATCCAGACTTCGCTTATCAACCGATTTTACACGCATCCGACAATCGAAAAGTCTCTTCCCTTGTACGAAGAAAAAGTACTGAACGACCAGATGAGTTCTTTCGCCGCAGCATACGCGCTGTTGGATGAATATTTTAAAAGCAGCGTTGGGAAAGTGCAAATTGATTCATAGAAAAAAAGTTTCTTCACGTTTTATTCGCTGTCTTTCATTCGCTCAGCGTTTTCTTCCATTTGCAGTTTATCAATCAATTCCTGAATATCGCCGTCCACAATGGCAGGTAAGTTATACAGAGTCAGGTTGATACGGTGGTCGGTGACACGGCTTTGCGGATAATTGTATGTCCGCACCTTTGCTGAGCGGTCGCCGGTGGAAACCATCGTTTTGCGCTTGGACGCTATTTCATCCAAATACTTCTGATATTCAAGATTATAGATGCGGGTGCGGAGTTCTATCAAGGCTTTGTCGAAATTCTTGATTTGCGATTTTTCGTCCTGACACTGCACCACGATTCCGGTAGGAATATGTGTCAACCGGATGGCGGAATAGGTCGTATTGACCGATTGTCCGCCGGGACCGGATGAACAGAAAATGTCCTTGCGTATATCGTTCATATTCAGTTCGATGTCAAATTCTCCTGCTTCGGGGAGCACTGCCACCGTTGCCGCGGAGGTGTGTACTCGTCCCTGCGTTTCGGTCTTGGGAACCCGTTGCACTCGATGCACACCCGATTCGTATTTGAGCGTTCCATACACTTTGGCGCCGGTGATGCTCATCACCACCTCTTTGAATCCCCCTGACGTGCCCGGAGAAAAACTCGTCACTTCCACTTTCCAGCCCTTGTCCTCGCAGAAACGGCTGTACATTCTGAACAAATCGCCTGCAAAAATGCTGGCTTCGTCGCCGCCGGTGCCTGCGCGGATTTCCATCACTGCGTTTTTGTTGTCCTCCGGATCGGAGGGGAGCAGCAAGAGTTTGATAGTCTCTTCCAATGGTATTATGCGTGCAGTCAGCGTTTCCACCTCGTCCTGCGCCATCGCCCGCATTTCTTCGTCTTTTTCGTTTTGAAGCATTTCCCTTGCCTCGTCCAAATGGCTCAAAACGGTGCGATAGTCAATAAATGTCGCCACCACCGGTTCCAAATCGTGGTATTCCTTGTTGAGTTTCACGTAGCGCTTCATATCGCTCATCACTTCGGGGTCGGTGATTTGCTGAGCCACTTCTTCAAAACGAACTTTAATGCCTTCCAATTTTTCAAAGAGAACGCTGTTTGTCATATCTTTTTTAAGTAAATACTCCTGCGGATTTTGTGCAAAAGTTATGCCGTTTTCTTTTCATAAGCCTCAATCTCGTTCCTGATGCTCAGCAGATAGTCAATGTCGTCATATCCGTTGATCAGGCAGGTTTTCTTGTAGGGATTAATGTCGAAATGTTCTTTTTCTCCGGCAGTCAGAAGGGTAATTTCTTGATTTTCGAGGTCAATGCGAATTTTGGTCTTCGCGTCGCGTTGTACTTCGGCAAATATTTTTGCCAGAAAATCGGCGCTTACCTGCACAGGCAGCAATCCGTTGTTGAGCGCGTTGTTTTTGAAAATGTCTGCAAAGAAACTGGACACTACGGCGCAGAACCCGTAACCAGCTATTGCCCAAGCGGCGTGTTCGCGGCTGGAACCGCTGCCGAAGTTCTTTCCGCCTGCAAGTACCTTTCCCGAATAGGCAGGATTGTTGAGAACAAAAGACGCAACAGGTTTGTTGTCCTTGTCGTAGCGCCAATCGCGAAACAGATTATCGCCGAATCCATCGCGGGTAGTCGCTTTCAGGAAACGGGCGGGAATGATTTGGTCGGTGTCCACATTCTCTACGGGCAATGGAACAACCGTGGTTTCTAAGGTGATGAACTTTTCTGCCATATTTATCTTATCTTTAAGAATACAAGTGAGGGCGCAAAAGTAATGATTAATTATGAATTATGAAAATCATTGTTCATAAGGCGTTGCCGGTCCTGTAGGTGATAGAAATAAGATACAATAAATTTTTATATTTTTTCACTCCCAATTATCAAAAATAATGTTTATCTTTGCATCGTTTTTAAATTACTTTAATAGATACTATATTATTTAGTAGCCCTTCCCACGAGTTGAGAGGGGCTTTTTTCGACAGATGTAATGCTTAAAAGATATGTCAGCAAAGAAAATTTCAGGTTCACAGGCATTGATGCAGTCGTTAATCGGCGAAGGCGTTGATACGATTTTTGGATACCCCGGCGGACAGATCATGCCGGTGTTTGATGCTTTGTACGATTACAAAAATGAGTTGCACCATTATTTAGTACGCCACGAACAGGGCGCTACTCATGCCGCGCAAGGTTATGCCCGTGTGTCGGGCAAGGTTGGCGTGGTATTAGTAACATCCGGACCGGGCGCCACCAATACCGTCACAGGTATCGCAGACGCCATGATAGACAGCACGCCTTTGGTGGTGATAACGGGGCAGGTATCCTCGTCCCTGCTGGGTACAGACGCTTTTCAGGAAGCCGATGTGGTGGGCATCAGCCAGCCGGTCAGCAAGTGGGCTTACCAGATACGCCGCGCCGAAGACGTAGCGTATGCTGTGAGCAGAGCCTTCTACATTGCCTCCACCGGACGACCGGGTCCCGTGGTGCTCGACTTCGCCAAAGACGCGCAGGTCGGTCTGTTAGACAGTTTTCATTATGAAAAGACTCGTTTTATACGCAGTTACCAACCAGTGCCGAGCCTTAGCAGCAAAGATGTAGAAGCGGCGGCAGCGCTCATCAACGGGGCGAAGAAACCTCTGGCGCTGGTGGGACAGGGCGTCATTTTGAGCGGGGCTGAAAAGGAATTGAAACTCTTTTTAGAGAAAGCGAACATTCCGGCAGCCGCTACCGTGCTCGGTTTGTCAGCGATGCCATCGGATTATCCGCTGAACATGGGCTTGCTGGGAATGCACGGTAACATAGCGCCCAATATGCAAACCAATGAATGTGACGTGCTCATCGCTATCGGTATGCGCTTTGACGACCGCGTTACGGGCGATCTGACGTGCTACGCCCGTCAGGCAAAGGTCATTCATTTCGACATTGACCGCTCGGAAATCAACAAAAACGTGCAGACCACCGTCAAAGTGCTGGGTGATGCCAAAGTGACGCTGGCGGAAGTAACCGCCTTGCTCCAACAGGGCAGCCACACAGCATGGATAGACGAGTTTGCGCCGTACGCACAGCGCGAAAAGGATGCAGTTATTCAAAAAGAACTTTTCCCGAAGACCGGCGCTGTGAAAATGGGCGAAGTGGTGAATAAAGTGTCGGAAGCCACCGGTCACGACGCTGTTTTGGTAACAGACGTCGGACAGCAACAGATGATGGGCGTGCGCTACTTTCAATTCAAGCGGACCCGCAGCGTAGTTACCTCCGGCGGCTTGGGCACAATGGGCTTTGGGCTTCCTGCCGCCATTGGCGCAAAGGTAGGCGCACCCGACCGCACCGTTTGCCTGTTTGCAGGCGACGGCGGCATCCAGATGACCATTCAGGAACTGGGCACCATCATGCAATCGAAAATAGACGTGAAAATCATTCTGCTGAACAACAG
Organism: Bacteroidales bacterium; assembly: GCA_031287245.1. Classification (GTDB taxonomy): domain Bacteria; phylum Bacteroidota; class Bacteroidia; order Bacteroidales; family UBA4181; genus JAIRLS01. The sequence continues at coordinate 8,428 of JAITTD010000075.1, read as the reverse complement.
TTTTCTCGGAATGGTGCGCCAATGGCAGGAATTATTCTACGAAAAACGCTATTCGGCAACGCCCATGGTCAATCCTGATTTTGTGAAAATAGCCGACGCTTATGGCATTGCGGGCAAAAGAGTGAGCCAACGGGCTGATTTGGACGAGGCTATTGCTGAAATGCTGCAAAACAAAGGCGCCTATTTGCTCGAAGTAATGGTCGAACCGAATGGCATGGTGTATCCCATGACCCCTGCAGGCACTTGCGTGACAAACATCTTAACGGGGGATTGATCTATGTTGAAATGGGGTTTTGCTGCTTTGTTTTGCTTTGTTGCGTTGGGTTTGGCTGCACAACAGCCCGATGGGCGGGCATATCGCGGAAAGATCTTAGTCAAACTGAATGTTGATGCAGTGCCGACAGTAGAAAAACGCATCCGTTCCCGACGCGCAAACGACACGGCAGCCTTTGTGTCCGGTTTGCCGTCATTCGACAGGGTGAACAGGAGGTACAGAGCCGCCGGCATCCGCAGACTTTTCCCTGATGCAGGGAAATATGAGGCAAAACACCGCCTCTACCATCTGCATCTTTGGTATGAAATGACAATTCCCGAAGATTTCGACCCCGAAACGGTTGCCGCAGCCTACCAATTGGATGCCAACATACAGTTAGCCGAGCCTGTGTTCAAAAAACGCAGCCTGTCCATGGCGGCTGTTCCCGCCCATCCTCCCAATGACCCCGAATTTACCAGACAGTGGCATTTCAATAATACCGGACAGTCGGGAGGCGTGCCCGGTGTGGATATCCGGCTGCTGAACGCTTGGAAACTGATTGATTCCATCGGTATTCACAACACGAACGTGGTGGTGGCGGTGGTGGACGGCGGCGTCAACTGCGAACATGAGGATTTGAACGCCAATCTGTGGGTCAACGAAGCGGAACGGAACGGCGCAAAGGGCGTGGATGACGACAACAACGGGTATGTGGACGATATTTACGGCTACAATTTTGTCTATTCGCCCAGAGACAATGGCGTGATACAGCCGGAAGACCACGCTACACACGTGGCATCCACCATTGCGGCAGTCACCGGCAACGGCAAGGGTGTGGCGGGGATGACAAAAAACGGGTACGGCATCAAGGTGATGAATACACAAATCATGACCAGCCGAAACGCCGTCAGTACACTGCTGACCGCTTACACCTACGCGGCTGATAATGGAGCGGTGATTTCGCAGAACAGTTGGGGCTACGAAGAGCCGGACACCTACAACCAGTCGGACGTGGATGCCATCCGGTATTTCATTGCCGAAGCAGGAAAGGACGAACACGGCAATCCGAGGGCAGGAACGCCTATGGTAGGGGGTATCGTGCTGTTTGCAGCAGGCAACGACGGTAAAAACGCGAAATGGTATCCCGCCTATTTTGACAATGTGATAGCGGTAGGCGCTGTCAATCATTACGGTATGCGCACCGACTATTCCAACTATGGCAACTGGGTGAATATCGCAGCGCCGGGGGGGCAAATGGAAGGCAGCAAATGGGAAGGCTGTATTTACAGCGCATCATACACTGCCAGCAACAAGAATCTGTACGAATATATGGAAGGAACGTCCATGGCAACGCCTCTGGTGTCGGGAGTGGCGGCATTGGTGCTGGCTGTGTACGGTAATGAGCATTTCACCCCCGAAATGCTGCGTACCATTCTGCTCAATTCCGCTACCCCCCTGACTTCGCTCGACCTCGATGCGCAATTGGGACACGGTTTGGTCAACGCCGAACAAGCCATCCTTCACCACGAGAATCACCAGCCGCAATGTACTTTATTTGCCGACACAACGCTCATTCCCAATATTCCTTTCAGTATCGACCTTTTGCAATATTTTACCGATGCCGATGGCGACCCGCTGAGTTTTGCCTGTATGCTGTCAGCGAAAAACAGGGCTACTGCCAGCCTCAGCGGTAGCATACTGACTGTTCAGCCTCTGTTTCACGGAAGTGCCGTTCTGCAAATTTCGGCATTTGACCCCTATTCGGAGGTGCACGCTACGGTTCAGATGAACATTGAGCAGAAATATGTTTCTGAAAATCTCGGTGAACTGCTCGTTTATCCCAATCCTGTTACTGATGAGCTGTTTTATTCATTTACCGTGCAAATAGAGGAACAAGTGCCGGTTTTTGCCCGAATTTACGACATGGCGGGCGCCCTCTTGTATGAATCGGCACACGAAACGCTTGGACAGGGCAATCATTATTACAGATTAAATATCTCAACTTGGAAACCGGGGGCGTATATCCTGCAATATTACCGCAAAGGGAAACGAGCCAGTGCCAAAAAGTTTATTAAAATTCAATGGTGATACAATGGTGATACATTGTGATTCATTGTGATTCATTGTGATACATTGCGATGGGTGCAGCTTGTATCATTAGCACAGGGCATCGTCCTGTGAGATGTAGCGGTATCAAAACGTAGAGACGGTGCGCGCACCGTCTCTACATGGCGTTATCACAGGCGAACCTAAAATTATCATCCGAACACGAAATTAGAAATAAACAAACACGACAATTTTCATCAACGTGTCGTTGAAAGTTCATCAACGTGTCGTTGATTTTCGGGCAGGCATAATAGATTGAATTGAAGGTTACATTTCGTGGTGAAATGGTTGTATTTCATTGTCAATTGTCAATTGTCAATTGTCAATTAAAAAAAAAGCCGTATCTTTGCCGTCACTCATCAGTTGGAATGAAAAGCAAAGAATCGCGAATAATTCAAAGGCGGTTGCGAAGTTCGTATGCCACTGCCATCATCAGTATCTCGTTGGTGTTGTGTTTATTAGGCACAATAGGCATCCTTATGTTAACCACTCAACGCATCAGCAAATTCGTGATGGAAAACGTTGGATTTTCCGTTTTTTTGACAGACCAGATGAAGGAAGCCGACATCTATCAATTGCAAAAAACATTGGATGCCGCTCCATACGTACGTTCTACGAAATACATCAACAAAGATGAGGCTGCCAAAGATTTCAGTACGGAATTTGGCGAAGATTTCATCGGTTTTCTGGGCTACAATCCGTTGCTGGCATCCATTGACCTGAAATTGGATGCCCGCTATGCCAACAACGACAGCATTGCCGGCATTGAACAAAGTTTGCTGAAATATGCGGGAGTGAAGGAAGTGGCATATCAACGAACGATGATTCATGCCATCAACGATAACATGAAAAAAATCAGTCTATTCGTTTTTACATTCAGCGTTTTGCTGTTCATTATCGCTATTGCGCTTATCAACAACACCATCCGCTTGTCAGTGTATGCGCGACGGCTGTCCATCCGCACCATGCAGTTGGTAGGCGCCACCAACACCTTCATCCGCCGACCTTTCCTTTGGCGAAGCGCTCTACACGGCATTTGCAGTGCGTTTATCGCTTCGGCGATATTGGTTGCCGCGCTCTATTGGGTGCAAGGACAGATGGAAAATATCATCAGCGTGAAGGATATGCAGATTGTGGGCGGGCTATTTCTCATTGTGTTCTTTCTGGGCATCAGCCTCTGTTGGATTTCCACCTTCTTTGCAGTGAATAAATATTTGAAAATAAGAACAGATAAACTATATCAATAAAATTCAGTACTAATGGCAGACAAAAAAACATCTAACGAAAAAATCGACTTTCCGATATGGAAAGATAATTACAAGTACATTCTGGCAGGAGTTGGCATCATCGTCATCGGTTTTTTACTTATGTCGGGCGGGAAATCAACCGACCCCAACGTATTTAGTCAGGAAATATTCAGTTTCAGACGCATCACTCTTGCGCCCATCGTGGTAGTAGGCGGTTTTGCGTTCATCATCTGGGCAATTATGAGAAAACCCAAGTCATCATCAGCGGAAAGTAAAAATGAGTGATTACAGCGAACAGGAAATGATCCGGAGAAATTCCCTCTCGGAACTTCGGAAGTTAGGGATAGAGCCGTATCCGGCAGCAGAATATCCGGTGAATGCCACCGCAGCAGATATTTTGCAAAATTTCACACCCGAAAAAGGCGATTATCAAGACGTTTGCCTTGCGGGGCGCATCATGGCACGCCGTATCATGGGCAGCGCATCGTTCATGGAGTTGCAAGACGCTTCGGGACGCATTCAACTGTACCTCAAGCGCGACGATATCTGCCCCGAAGAGGACAAAACGCTGTACAACACTGTATTCAAGCGGCTGTTGGACATAGGCGACATCATCGGCGTGAAAGGCTACGTATTTGTCACCCAGATGGGTGAAACATCCGTACACGTGCGTGAACTGACCGTTCTCAGCAAGTCGCTGCGCGTGTTGCCCATCGTGAAAGAGAAAGACGGACAAGTGTTCGACGCTTTCACCGACCCCGAGCAACGGTACAGGATGCGCTATGTTGACCTCTTGGTGAACCCGCAGGTGAAGGAAACTTTCCTGCAACGAACACAGGTCATCAACACTATGCGCTGTTTTTTCAACTCCAAAGGCTACATCGAGGTGGATACGCCTGTATTGCAATCCATCCCCGGCGGAGCATCCGCACGTCCGTTCATCACCCACCACAACGCATTGGATATACCGTTGTACCTGCGCATTGCCAATGAGTTATATCTGAAACGACTTATTGTAGGCGGATTTGACGGTGTTTACGAATTTTCGCGCAATTTCCGCAACGAAGGCATGGACCGCACGCATAATCCCGAGTTTACGGTGATGGAAATTTACATCGCCTACAAGGATTACAACTGGATGATGAATTTCACCGAAGAGATGATTGAGCAAGTGGCGCTGACTTTGCACGGCGTCACCCATGTGCAGTCCGGCGAACGGAAACTCGACTTCAAACGCCCGTTTCAACGCCTGCCGATGCTCGAAGCCATCAAAAAATATGCAAATGTGGACGTGGCAGGCATGAACGAAGAGCAACTGCGTGCCACCTGCAAGCAACTGAACATAGAAATAGACGACACGATGGGCAAAGGCAAGTTAATTGATGCCATTTTCGGCGAAAAATGCGAGGAACATCTCATTCAGCCCACTTTCATCACCGATTATCCCATTGAAATGTCGCCTTTGTGCAAGCGCCACCGCAGCAACCCCGAACTGACCGAGCGTTTTGAACTCTTCGTGAACGGGAAAGAGTTGTGCAACGCCTATTCCGAACTGAACGATCCCATCGATCAGTTGGAACGCTTTCAAGACCAACTGCGCCTCAGCGAAAAAGGCGACGATGAGGCAATGTTCATCGACATGGACTTTGTTCGTGCTCTGGAATACGGGATGCCGCCCACTTCGGGCATGGGCATCGGCGTTGACCGCTTGGTAATGCTGATGACCAACCAGACTACCATACAGGAAGTGTTGCTGTTTCCGCAAATGAAGCCGGAGAAAAAGCCCCAGACAGACTCCGTTGAAGCCTATGTAGCGGCGGGCATTCCGACCGAATGGGTTGCCGTTGTGCAACAATTGGGCTTTCAAACCGTAGAAAGCCTGAAAACCGCACCGGCAGGTAAACTTTTCAACGACCTGTGCGGATATAACAAGAAAAACAAGTTGGGATTAAAAAATCCGACCCCGGAAGAGATAAAAACTTGGGTGGAATCATCTGTAATATTATGAAAAAAAGGATTTTCTTAGGGGTCATGTTCTGCGCCTTGTCAGTAACGACTCAAGCACAGGAATTTAAAGATCGCCTTTTCTATGGCGGCAATTTTGGACTGATAATCGGTCAGTTTACCGACATTGAACTGTCGCCGCACGTGGGTTATTACATCACCAACCGCTGGGCGGCAGGCATAGGATTCACCTATGAATATTACAACAATAAGTACCATTGGCAGGATCTTAATCCGCCTCACGGCTTTGAACGCTATGAAAGCCATATCTTTGGCGGGCGTTTGTTTACCAATTATGTCCTTGTCAACAATGTGAACGATTATATTCCCTTGGGGCTGAATTTCAGGATTTTCGCTCACGCAGAGTATGAATTGATGGCTTACGAAAAGGGATTTTTCGACTACGACGCCCAAGGAAGGAAATTCATCAACAGTTTCTTGCTGGGCGGCGGGTTTCGTTTCCCGATGGGCAGACGTTCGAGCATGAACTTGACACTTTTGTGGAAATTAAATTCAAACAATATGTTCAACGATATTTATGGTTCCGGACCTGTCATCAGGATAGGATATAATTTCTAAGCCATTTTATCGGGGAAAAAACGCCTTTTGTCGGGAAAGCGATTGTGTTGACAGAAAAAAGATGGGTTGCAACAAGCAGATTGCCTATTTTTGTATCATCAAAAACAAATTTAAATTATTTTTATGAAAAGGTTCAGTTCATTAATGTTCGGACTGCTGATAATAGCGGCAGGGGTGTTGTTGTTCGCTTTCAATGCCGGTTATTTGCCGATAGAGTACAAAAGCGCGGTATTTTCGGTGCCTTCGTTGGTGATGGTGATTGGATTGATTCGCCTGTTTTCGCGGCACGGCTGGTTTTGGGGATTGCTGCTGTTCGTAATTGGCGGCGCTTTCCTTCTGCCCAAGTTGCCTGTTGCAGGGTTGGATCAGATGGCAGATAACGGGTGGGCAATAGGTCTGATTGTGGGTGGAATCCTCATTCTGTTCAAAACATTATTCGGAAAGCGGCATTATTACTGTCATGCAACCACCGGTTTTGGCGATTTGCACGAAAAAATGAAGAATCACAAGGAGTGGCACCAACAGAAGTGGCATCATTGGGAACAAAAACGACAACACAGGACGGATTCGGGCTTCATAGAACGTGATTTTGTTTTTGGCGGCGCCAGCGAAAAAATTAATGTTCAGGATTTTAAGGGAGGCGACATCAATTGCGTGTTTGGCGGCGTGGAACTGGATTTGTCGGACGCCAAACTGGCAGAAGGCGTACACACGCTCGAAATCAACACGGTGTTTGGCGGCGTCAACCTGTTTATTCCCGTGGAGTGGAATGTTGAAATACAGCAAAGTCAAGTGTTTGGGCGTTTTGTGGACAACCGTCCGAAGCCCGGCTTCGAGGTCAGCGAGAACAACCGACTGATTCTTGCCGTGACGTCTGTTTTCGGCGGCGGAGAAATCCATTGCAAAAAAATGGACAATTGACAGTTGACAATCAAAAATGCTTTCAATGAGCGGGAATCCAATTTTTAGCGATTACCGGTCGAGGATACTCTATTCGGGCATCTGGTGGCTCATATCCTGTTCGCAAATGCTCATCGTGCATTTGGCGACAGACCTTCCTTTCGGGTATGTGCTGTTGGACACCATTGTGTTCAATCTGATGTTTTCCATTTTCATCATTCCCCTGTGGTTTCCGGTGCGTTTCAATCGTTGGGAGCGGCAAACGTGGCATTTCAACTTGGTGGCGCATTTTTCGCTGGCTTTTGCTTACCTGATGGTGTGCCTGTCTGTTGGATACCTGATTGCATTGCCTGTGGCGCTGACGGACAGCGATTATTTAGATTTTCTGAACATTTCCATTTGGTGGAAACTCATTGAGGGGGAGTTGTTTTACATCATTACCATACTCATCTATTATTTATATGTATATGTGGAAAAACTCAACGAGAAAGCCGTCAATGAAATTCGGCTCAACAAACTGCTGAAAGACGGCGAACTGAACCTGCTGAAATCACAGATAAACCCGCATTTTCTGTTCAACAGCCTCAATTCGGTCAATTCGCGCATCATCACCCATCCCGAAAAGGCGCAACAGATGCTCGTTGCCTTGTCGGACTACCTGCGCTACGCCGTGTTGTCCACCAACCGCGTATATTCCCGCGTCGAAGAAGAAATGGAAAACATTGGGCGGTATCTGGCAATTGAGAAACTGCGCTTTGGCGAAAAGTTGCGCTACGAGGAAGACATCGCCGTCGAATGTCTGCAAGCGAGCATCCCCGCTATGTTGCTGCAACCATTGTTTGAAAATGCCATCAAACACGGCGTTTACGAAAGCCTGCAAACCGTCTGCATCACAGTGAAAATTGGCTACGAAGGGCAAAAATTGCTCATTGAACTGAGCAACGACTGCGACGACAGCCAACCCTCGCAAAAAAAAGGCTCAGGCACCGGCTTGCAGAACGTTCGCGAGCGCTTGCGGCTACTCTACGGCAACTCGGCAAATCTCTACACAAAAGCAGAAAACGGCAAATTTTTGGTCAAAATAGAATTGGAACCATCATTGTAAATAATGAATGATAAATGATGAAACGAAGTAGTCAATTACGCCTTTTTCGCAGGTATAAATTTTCTCCCGTGTGTAAATAAATTTCCTCCCGTGTATAATTTTATTTTCTCCCGTATATAAATAAATTTTCTCCCGTATGTAATTTTATTTTCTCCCGTATGTAAATAAATTTTCTCCCGTATGTAATTTTCTCCGGACACATACGCGCTGGGAGAACGGATTCGCAGAGGAATA
>JAITTD010000068.1 GCA_031287245.1 Bacteroidales bacterium | reverse complement strand
CGTAGAACAGAAAATAGAAAACTTTCAGAAAAAATCACAATTGTGATTCAATTGTGATTCAATTGTGATTCAATTGTGATTCAATTGTGATACAATTGTGATTCGATAGTGATTCGATTGTGATTCGATTGTGATACAATTGTCTCACTATTTCTCACCACTGTCTCACCACTGTCTCACCACTGTCTCACTATGTCTCACTACTGTCTCACCACTGTCTCACTACTGTCTCACTACTGTCTCACTACTGTCTCACTATGTCTCACCACTGTCTCACCACTGTCTCACTATGTCTCACCTCAAAAAAAAATCATCCAGTTGTAACTTTTTTTTGTATTTTTGCGCCATGAAATACGATTTTGATGAAATAATTCCCCGCAAGGGGACAGATTCCCTGAAATGGGATTTTACTGAGGACAGCGAGGTTTTGCCCTTGTGGGTTGCCGATATGGACTTTCGGACAGCCGCGCCGGTGGTGGACGCTTTGATGAAACGGGTGCAGCACGGCATTTTTGGCTATGCCATGTTTCCCGATGCTTATTATGCCGCCATTGACAGTTGGTTTAGTCGTCGCTACGGGTTCAGCGTGAAAAAGGAGTGGATATTGTACGCCAACAGCGTGGTGCCTGCTCTTTCTGCCATCATCAGGGCATTGACCGAACCGGGTGACAGGGTGATTGTGCAATCGCCCGTGTACAACTGTTTCTATCGGAACATTGGGCTGAATGAATGTGAAACCGTTTCCAACAACCTGATTTATGACAATGGACTTTATACCATTGATTTTGACGGTTTGGAACGCATTGCAGCCGACCCTCGCACAAAACTCATGCTGCTTTGCAATCCCCACAACCCGGCAGGACGGGTGTGGACAAAGAAAGAACTGACGCGGATGGGCGAGATTTGCATCCGAAATCAGGTGACGGTAGTTTCCGACGAAATTCACTGCGACATTGTTTTTCCCGAGCATCAGCACATTCCATTTGCCTCTCTCAGTGAGGATTTTTTGCTTCATTCCGTTACCTGCACTTCCCCCAGCAAAACTTTCAACCTCGCCAGTTTGCACGTGTCCAACACGTTTGTAGCGGATGCCGCGTTACGGGCGAAGGTGGAAAGGGCTTTTCACCAGAACGGAATCGCCGAAGCCAACGCTTTCGCAATAGACGGGTTAATTGCAGCCTACAACAAAGGGGAAGACTGGTTGCAACAATTATTGGTTTATCTGCGCGATAATTATCTGGCATTGACTGACTTTTTTGTGCAAAACTTCCCTCAACTGTATGTTTTGCCGCTCGAAGCCACCTACTTGCCGTGGGTAGATTGTGCCGCCTTGCCGTGTTCGCCATCGGAACTGGCGCAAACGCTTTTGGAAAAAGCCAAAGTGCGCTTCAACCCGGGCTTGATGTATGGCAAAAACGGTGAAAACTTCCTGCGTATCAACATTGCCTGCCCGCGGGCTGTGCTCATGGAAGGGCTTGACCGATTTCGGAACTGCGTATTGTCGCTATGATGCGTTGTGCATGGGCAACAGGCTCATCAGCCGATAGAATAGCAGATGACATGGCTATGCCTGCTATGCCTGTGCGCATAAGGTCGGGAATGTCGGCTATGGTGATGCCTCCGATAGCAACAATGGGCAAATGAATACCGGTTTGCCTGCATTGGGCGAGTATGTCGCGATAACCCGTCAACCCCAGCACGGGACTTAGATTTTTCTTGGTGTGCGTGAACCGGAACGGACCTAATCCGATGTAATCCACCCCTTCCGCATGAAGGCGGGCAATATCGTCGAATGTGTTGGCAGTGCCGCCGATGATGAAATTTTTCCCCAGCATTCGGCGGGCAACAACGGGCGACATATCCGTTTTTCCGAGATGCACACCCGTTGCTCCCAAGTTTTTACAAACTTCCACGCAGTCGTCAATATAGAGTTCGGCGCCATATTGGGCACACAGCGTCAGCGCCTGCCTTCCGGTTCGTTCTATTTCTTCGGGCGCGGCGTCTTTCATGCGCAGTTGTATCCTTCTGCAACCGCCTTGCAGGGCTATCTCTATCGATTGCAGGTAACAGTATCGCTCTGTGTTATGGGTGATAAACAACAGTCCGTTCATTGCTGATTTGTAAGTGCTTCAAGTTGCAGAAAATGGTCTAAAATCCGGTTCTTGTCCTTAGCGACGGGCATGTTGCCCCACAGGGCGCCCAACACCGCCACACCGCCAAAACCGTAGGAAGCCGCAAGCGGTATCGTTTCTGCCGACATACCACCCAAAGCAATGACGCGATGATTGATGGACTTGTTTTTGCTCGCCGCCGATAACTCTTCATCCGTAAATGCCTTTTTATATCCTTGTTTTGAAATGCTGTCGAACACCGGACTCAGGAAAACAAGCCCGTTGAAGGTGGATAGCAGTGTGTTGAGGCACGCCAACGAGTGACAGCCGCAACTGACGGCTACAGCGCCGGACGGACAGACCGGATTTCGACTGTTCAGATGAATTCCCGCAAGCAAAAACTGCTTTGCCAATTCAAAATGGTCGTGCAGCACGATGTGCGAATGGTAAGCCGGCTCAATATCCCGCAGTATATTTTGCAATATCTCTTGAGTACATGCAGGTTTGCGCAGGTGAAAATTCTTCATTCCCGCCTGAAACAATGAGTTGATGATGTCGGCTTCTCGCGCAAAGGGACTTTCGTGGCTGATAATAATACAATGCATCGTCAAATAGTGTTAACCTCCCGAAACGGCGTGAATCAACATTATTTCCAACTTATCGGACAGAATGGTGCTTGCCCACAGTTCTTTGGACACCACCTCATCCCCGATAGCCACAGCAATCCCTTGTGGTTTCAAGCCCAAACTCTCAATGAATGCAGCCAGCGAAATGCTGTCGGCTACTTCATACTTTTTGTCGTTCAATATTACAGTCATAACAGCGCAAAAATAGATAAAAAATTACGAATTACGAAACACAGGTTTAAATTTTTGATTCGATGGTGATTCGGTAGTGAGACTATTGTGATTCAGTAGTGATTCAATTGTGATTCAGTAGTGATTCAGTAGTGATTCTATTGTCTCACTATTTCTCACCACTGTCTCACTTTGTCTCACCATTCCTAAATTCCACTACGCTGTCCACCCCGTCCTTCAACGCCTTCCCACGTAGCCTCTATTCGGGCGTAATCCATCCAAATGCCTTTGTGCTTGGCGTATTCTTCCAATGCGATTTCCTGCCGTTTTCTTACCGTTGCGACATCAGGCTCTGTTCTATCTGCCGTTTCTGCAATTCCCACGATAAGGGATGCTTCAATTGCTGTTCTGCCTCCAAGTATTCTGCCCTCCTCTGCACTTTCAGGAAGGCGCAATATTCGCTTATTGCCTCGTTCAACCTCCTCGGCTGTTTGTCCAATGTTTGCAGAATCTACCATCATTTTTATTGCAAAGGTAATCTCTTTTTATGAAAAACCAATTTTTGATATTGGCTTATTTATCATCTTCATACATTTATCTTTTTTAAAGACACCTTTCACCTTATTTACATTATATTGTGATTCAGTGGTGAGACGGTGGTGATTCGTTGTATTTCATTGTCAACTGTCCCTGTATCATGTATCCCTAACGGGGAATATTCGCTTGTCCGTAGGACATTCATATCAATAGAAATAAATCTTAATATCACCTCAATTCCCCGTTAGGGGATACATAAATTGATACATTTATTTATTGACGGCATTTTTTTAGAAATTGAGAAATTGAGGCGCACGAAGACCTATGATTACCTTATTGATTTTGTTGACCGCTTTCATACCGTTCTTGTCTTACTTCTTCTACGGCTGCGGTAATATCTTCCCTTATTTTTGTCCGTCAGGGTATTCCTAAATTTCTCAATTCCTCAATTTCTCCATTAAGGTCCCCCGACAGGGGAAAGTGTCGCCGAGGGGTCGGTGAGGGTGTCCCCTGTCAGGGGAAAGTGTCGCCGAGGGGTCGGCGCGGGTGTCCCCCGACAGGGGACCGCTGTTTTCGCCACAAATCGCAAATATTGGGAGCATCTGGATGAACATTTTGGGCATATTGTCGTTGAAAATGTTGGAAGAGAGGGCGCCTCACGAAAATTTAGCAAAATTTAATAATTAAACATTCATCATTCATCATTATTCTTTGTATTTTTGTACCCATCAAAATAAACAAAGTATTCCGCAATTTTTAATTCGTCATTCTAAATATGCTCAACCGCATCATTCAATATTTCCTCAACAATCGGCTCGTCACGCTGTTGTTGCTTGCTGTTATCGTGTTCTGGGGCATTTCGGTTGCTCCGTTCAACTGGCATGGCGGCTGGTTGCCCCGCAATCCCGTGCCGGTGGATGCCATCCCCGACATTGGCGAAAACCAGCAGATTGTCGCCACCGAATGGATGGGACGCTCGCCCAAAGACATTCAGGAGCAGATTACCTATCCGCTTTCTGCGGCGCTGTTGGGCATTCCCAATGTGAAGACCTTGCGCAGCACGTCTATGTTCGGAATGTCGTTTATCTATATCATTTTTGATGATGATGCCGATTTCTACTGGAGCCGTTCCCGCGTGTCGGAAAAACTCGCATCCCTGCCCGCCAAAACCTTGCCGGAGGGCGTTCAGCCGGCGTTAGGTCCTGACGCCACTGCTTTGGGGCAAATTTTCTGGTACACCCTCGAAGGGCGCAATCCCGAAACAGGAGAGCCTGCCGGTGGTTGGAGTCCCGATGAATTGCGGACAGTGCAGGATTTTTATGTGAAATATGCCCTTTCCGCTGCCGGCGGCGTGGCAGAAGTGGCATCGGTGGGCGGTTTCGTGAAGGAATATCAGGTGGAAATCAACCCCGATGCTATGCGGGCGTTCAATGTGTCGGTGATGGACGTGATGACTGCCGTGCAGAAGAGCAACCTCGACATTGGCGCAGAAACCATTGAGATGAACAAGGTGGAATACATTGTGCGCGGCTTGGGCTACATCAAAAACATCAGCGACTTGGAAGAAGCCGTGGTAACAGTGCGGGGCGGCGTTCCGGTGCGCATCAAAGATGTTGCCTTTGTGAACCTGGGTCCTGCCACGCGGCGCGGCGGCTTGGACAAGGAAGGTGTGGAAGCCGCAGGAGGCGTGGTGGTGGCGCGTTACGGCGCCAACCCAATGGAAGTGATTGACAATGTGAAGGCGCAGATAACAGCGATGAACGCCGGACTTCCGCAAAAAACCCTCGCAGACGGCACCGTATCCAAAGTGACCCTCGTGCCCTTCTACGACCGCACCAACCTTATCCGCGAAACCATCGGAACGCTCGAAACAGCCCTTTTGCACGAAATCCTGATTTGTATCATCGTGGTGCTGGTGCTGATTTTCAACCTGCGCGCTTCCATCATCGTTTCCAGCCTGCTGCCGGTTGCAGTGCTTACCACCTTCATCATCATGCGCTACACCGGCGTGGATGCCAATATCGTGGCGCTGTCGGGTATTGCCATCGCCATCGGGGTGATGGTGGACGTGGGGGTGGTGATTGTGGAGAATATTGTGAGGAATATGAAAGACGCCTCTATGGAGAAAGGGGCTGTCATCTACCGCAGTGTTCGCGAGGTTTCCGGCGCTCTGTCCACCGGAATGCTGACCACTATCATCAGTTTTCTGCCGGTGTTTTTCATGCAGGCGCAGGAAGGCAAACTGTTCAAACCGCTGGCTTTCACCAAAACCTTCGCGCTGATTTCTGCCTTCATACTGGGATTTGCCCTGTTGCCCACCATTGCCTATTATGTAATGGGCAAGGTAGAGACGCGGCATGCCACGTCTCCACAACAGACGCGGCGCGCCACGTCTCTACGGAAAAAGGGGAAACGGGCAGGAACCGCCCTCGCCCTTTTCGCGATGCTGTACCTCCTGACGTCCGTATGGCTACCTCTTGGCACCCAAACGGGCTTTTTCCTGAATTTCCTCTTTGTGGTGGTCGCCATTGGATTGATTATTGGCGCTCTTTGGACATTAGTGGCGTTCTACGGGCGTATTCTGCGCTGGTGCCTTGACAATCGCTTGAAATTTATGCTGATACCGGCAGCCACCCTGCTTTGCGGAATACTGATATGGCGAAACATGGGGCAGGAGTTTATGCCGGCGCTCGATGAAGGCTCTTTTTTGCTGATGCCCACCACCATGCCGCACACCGGCATTGAGCAAAACCGCCATTTGATTGGCGCTTTGGACAGACGCATCACCGCTATCCCCGAAGTGGAACTGACCATCGGCAAGTGGGGGCGCGTCAATTCAGCCCTCGACCCCGCACCGGTGCAGATGTTCGAAAATACCATCAACTACCGTCCGGAATATATTCTGGATGAAGACGGTCACAGACAACGGTTTAAAACCAATGACAGAGGGGAGTTTGCGGTTGTAGAGACGCGGCATGCCACGTCTCTACATGACACCGTTGTTTGGCTGTCCCCCGAAGAAATTCTGCGCCAAAGCCCCCCCTCTGAGGGATGGGAGGCTTTGCTCGTTCCCGACCGCCGTGGCGATTATTTCCGGCAGTGGCGTTCGCATATCCGCAACACCGACGATATATGGCAGGAGATTGTGAACGTGTCGCACATGCCGGGCTTGACTTCTTCGCCCAAGTTGCAACCCATTGAGGCTCGGTTAGTGATGCTTTCCACAGGGATGCGTGCCCCAATGGGCTTGAAAGTGACCGGTCCCGACCTCGAAAGCATTGAGCAGGGCGGGCAAGCGCTTGAAGCAGCGTTAAAGACTGTGCCGTCCATCCTGCCTTCTACGGTGTTCTACGACCGTGCCGTGGGCGCACCCAGTATTGAGATACAACTCAATCGCCGCAATATGGCTCGCTACGGCATCACGGTAAGTGATTTGCAGGAAGTGATCAGCGTTGCGGTGGGCGGCATGACGCTCACCACTACCGTTGAAGGGCGCGAACGCTTCCCTGTGCGCCTGCGCTACCCCCGCGAGTTGCGCGACAGCCCCGAAGCATTGCGCCGTATCATCATCCCGACGGCTACCGGCGTACAGATACCGCTGGGCGAAGTGGCAAACATTGACTATGCCAAAGGCGCACAAATGATACAGAGCGAAAATACTTTCCTCACGGGATATGTCATTTTTGACAAACAGGCGGGACAAGCCGAGGTGGATGTGGTGCAGCAGGCAGACAAAATGCTGAAAGACGGAATCGCTTCGGGCGAAATACGGTTGCCTGCCGGCGTGTCCTACAAATTTGCCGGCAATTACGAGCAGCAACAGCGAGCAATGCGGCGACTGATGACAGTCATTCCGCTCTGTCTGTTGGCTATTCTGCTCATTCTCTACTTCCGTTTCCGAACTGTCACAGCGTCGCTCATCCATTTTTCGGGCGTGTTCGTGGCTTTTGCAGGCGGATTCATCATGCTGTGGCTCTATGCGCAGCCCTGGTTCATGAATTTCGACACCGGCAGCGGAAATATGCGCGACCTTTTCGGGATACACCCCATCAACCTGAGCGTAGCAGTGTGGGTAGGCTTCATCGCCCTGTTCGGCATCGCTACCGACGACGGCGTACTGATGGGCACTTACATCCACAACACTTTCCTCGAACGCAATCCACGCACCCGCAGCGAAATACGCGAAGCAGTGGTGACAGCCGGACTGAAACGGGTACGCCCTGCCGCCATGACTACTGCCACCACGCTCATAGCGCTGTTGCCGGTACTCACATCCACCGGCAAAGGCGCAGAAATAATGATACCAATGGCAATCCCCGTTTTTGGCGGTATGCTCATCCAAAGCATGACCATGTTCGTGGTGCCGGTGCTGCAATGCTGGTGGCGAGAGAAAAAAACCGTTTTTCATGTCACGCGCTTGGATATTTGAAAACTTTCATCTACTTTTGTCCCCATCAATATAATATAATATTGGGAAGTCATGCCAAAATTACCGATAGGGATACAGTCGTTTGAAAAGTTGCGCAGTGAAGATTACTTGTATGTGGACAATGGACAGGTGACAATGGACAATGAAATACAACCGTTTCACAATGTATCACAATAGAATCACCACGAATCATAATAGAATCACAATAGAATTACCATGAAAATCAAATTGAAAGCCGTTTTTTTTGCGCTTGCCCTCACCGTTGCGGGCGCACGTGCCGATAACAGTACGCCGCCTTACAAAGACGCGTCGCAACCCATTGAGGTAAGGGTGAAAGACCTCCTGTCGCGAATGACGCCCGATGAAAAATTCTGGCAAGTGTTTATGATTCCCGGCGATTTGAGCCAGGGGAAAGAGCGTTATAAAGACGGCATCTTCGGATTGCAGACCGATGCTGCTGCCGGTGATGGCGCCACAGGACAACTCCTGCGTTACAGCAACGAAAGTAACGCTTACGAGATGGCGAAAAAGGTCAACGAGATGCAGAAATATTTTGTGGAGGAAACGCGGCTCGGCATCCCAATTATCGTGTTCCACGAGGCGCTTCACGGGCTTTGCAGCCGCGGCGCGGTCGTTTTTCCGCAATCCATCGCCATGGCTGCCTCCTGGAATCCCGACCTGATGCACGAAGTATCTGCCGCCATTGCGGTGGAAACCAAAGCACGCGGCGTACGCGACATTCTTTCGCCGGTGGTCAACCTTGCCAACGACCCTCGCTGGGGGCGCACCGAAGAAACATACGGCGAAGATCCCTTGCTGTCGTCCAGGATGGGCGTGGCTTTTGTGTCGGAATTTGAAAAAGCAGGCGTCATCACCACCCCAAAGCACTTCGTTGCTAATGCAGGCGACGGCGGACGCGACAGTTACCCGATCTATTTCAACGAACGCCAGTTGAGGGAGTATTATCTTCCTGCTTTCAAAGCCTGTTTTGAGGAAGGCGGATCCCGCTCGGTGATGACCGCTTACAACACGCTTGACGGAACAATGTGCTCGGCAAACGATTGGCTGCTGCGCCAATGGCTGAAAGAAGAAGTCGGATTCCGCGGATTCATTATTACCGATGCCTGCGCGCTGGGCGGAAGCAACGACCTGCACATGACCTCGACGGATTACGCCGGCTCTGCAAAAATAGCGATGGAAGGCGGGTTGGACGTCATTTTTCAGGGCGGCTACGAGCACACCCCCCTTTTCAAGAAAGCGTTTGACGAAGGATGGATAGACCCCAAGCGCTTGGACGAGGCTGTTGAAAGGGTGCTCAGGGCAAAGTTCGAATTGGGACTGTTTGAGGAACCGTATATCGACGTCAACAAAGCGGAAGCCCTGACCAATACACCCGAACATCGTGAAGTAGCACGCCGGATGGCTCGCGAAACCTTCGTACTGCTCAAAAACGACCATAACGTTCTTCCTTTGAACAATGTAAAATCAATAGCCCTGATCGGTCGCGGAATCAATACACCTCTTCTGGGCGGTTACGCCGGTCCGGGCGCCAATTCGGTGACGATACTCGAAGGCATGAAAGCCTTGCTGGGCAATTCGGTGAAAATTAACCACACACAAGGCGTGGCGATTGCCCCTGCGGGAGGCTTGGGACTGCCGGAGGAAGGCTATATCAACGTCCCGGCGTCAGCATTGTCCTGTAATGTCGGCAATGCTGTGAAACAGGGCTTGAAAGGCGAATATTACGATAATGCGTTTTTCGCAGGAAAGCCCGTCATGACGCGGGTGGACGAGAGCATGGAATTTGGATGGGCGCTATATTCACCCGACCCGTCGAAAATCCCATTCGATAACTTTTCCATCGTTTGGACGGGTAAGATTAAATCCCCCGTTTCCGGAAAATACAACATAGGCATCACCGCCAACGACGGCTACCGCTTGTATATCAACGGAAAACTGCTGGTGGACAACTGGCGCAAGGTGTCGTTCGGAACCCACACCGCTGCGTTCAACTGGGAAAAGAACAAAGAATACGACATCAAGGTAGAATATTTTGAACCGGCGGGCAATGCTCGTTTTCAACTCGTGTGGAATGCTGGCGTGGACAACTCGTGGAAGAAAGACATTGCCGATGCGGTAGCGGCAGCAAAGGCTTCGGACGTGGCGGTGATTACAGTCGGCATCCGCGAAGGGGAAGCCAGCGACCGTGCCAAACTTTCGCTTCAAGGCAAACAGATTGAGATGATTAACGCAGTGGCAGCCACCGGGAAACCGGTAGTGGTGCTGATTGTCGGCGGCAGTGCAGTAACCATGGACGGCTGGATAGACAAAGTGGATGCCATCATGAACATCTGGTATCCGGGCGACGAAGGCGGACACGCGGTTGCCGAAGTGCTCACCGGAAAATACGCGCCATCGGGCAAGTTGCCTCTCACGTTCCCCCTGCACGAAGGGCAACTCCCGCTCGTATATAACCACAAACCCACCGGACGCATTGACGATTACAACAACCTGAGCGGGCAACCTCTGTTCCCCTTCGGTTACGGATTGAGTTATACCACTTTCGAGTATTCGGATCTTCAATTCGACAGGAAAGAAATAGCGGTGAACGGCTCAACCAAAGTTCGTTGTAAAGTTCGCAACAGCGGCAAAGCGGAAGGCGCCGAAGTCGTGCAACTTTACATGAAAGACGTGATCGCATCGGTTTCTCAGCCCGTTACCCAACTCAAAGGCTTCCAAAAGATCCACCTTCAACCCGGCGAGGTGAAAGAGGTGACATTCGAGATAACACCCGAAATGCTGAAACTGCTCAATCAGGAAATGAAGTGGGTGGTGGAACCGGGCGAATTTCGTTTCATGATAGGGGCTTCATGTAAGGATATCCGTCTGCACGGAAATATCAATGTGACAGATGTAAGAGAGCGG
The DNA here is from genome assembly GCA_031287245.1 of Bacteroidales bacterium. Taxonomy (GTDB): domain Bacteria; phylum Bacteroidota; class Bacteroidia; order Bacteroidales; family UBA4181; genus JAIRLS01. Next base: position 26,475 of record JAITTD010000068.1, on the reverse strand, counting down.
TAATTTTTTATCATCGCATCGTTTATTTCAAAATATCATGTATTTTTGCACCTAATTTTTCAATGAAAACCAAGATGAAAGGATATTTTTCACTGCTGCTGTGTGCCGTATTAATGATGAGCGCCTGCGGCGAAAGCAAAAAAGCAGAATGGGTGGCAACCACAGCCAGCGAAGCGTGGGCAAGTCAGCCGGTATTAGTGTTGGAAACCGCGGCGGTAGAGGCAGACGCCGATGTGTTCCCCGAAAAGCAGTTGCAGACCATTAGCGGATTCGGCGCCTGTTTCAATGAGTTGGGATGGTCGTCCCTGTCGTTTCTTTCCGAAACGGACAGGAACCAAGTGATGGAAGAATTGTTTTCCCCCGGCAAGGGCGCCAATTTCACCGTTTGCCGTATGCCGGTGGGCGCCAATGACTTTTCGCTCAACTGGTATTCCTACAACGAAACGGCAGGCGATTTGGCAATGGAACATTTCAGCATCGCCAACGATGAAAAAACCTTGATACCCTTTATCCTTCAAGCCAAAAAATACAATCCCGACGTGGTATTGTGGGCTTCTCCCTGGTCGCCGCCATCGTGGTTGAAAGACAACAATCACTATGCCTGTCGCGCCGATGCGAATGTGAACGATTTGAAAGGACCTCCCGTAGAACGGGAAGGCAGCAATATGTTCATCCAAAAAGACGAATATATGCAGGCTTACGCGCTGTATTTCGGGAAATTTATTGACGAGTATGCCAAAAAAGACATCCAAATAACTATGGTGGCACCTCAAAACGAGTTTAATTCCTGCCAGAATTTCCCCAGTTGCACGTGGACTGCCGGTGCATTGGCAAAATTTGTAGGACAGTATCTGGGTCCCGAAATGGAAAAGCGCGGGGTGCAACTGATGTTTGGTACGATGGAACGACCGGACGGCAAATTGGTGGATACCGTTCTGACCGATGTAAACGCCAAAAAATACGTGACGAGCGTCGGGTTTCAGTGGGCAGGCAAGGATGCCATCAAGGACATTCACCAGCGCTACCCGGATATGAAACTGTACCAAACCGAGCAGGAATGTGGCAACGGACGGAACGATTGGAAAGGCGCTGCCTATTCGTGGCAACTGATGGAACACTATCTGTCCAACGGAGCAAGCGTTTATGATTACTGGAACATTTCTCTGGCAAAAGGCGGTGTCAGCCGGTGGGGATGGGCGCAAAACTCATTGGTAGTGGTGGATACCACATCCAACACCTACGTTTTCACGCCCGAATACTATGTGCTGAAACATTACAGCCACTATATCCAGCCCGGCGCCTACCGGTTAGAAACATCAGGATACGAGCATCTGCTGGCGTTCCGCAACCCCGACGGCAGCATTGTGATAACAGCCGGCAATTTCGAGAACGAAGACCAACCGCTGAAAATCAGACTGAACAAGCAAATGATTCAGCCGACGCTGAAAGCCAATTCGGTGAATACGTTTGTTATTGGAGTACGATAACACACCGAACCGGTGTACGGTAACACACCAGACTGGAGTACGGTAACACTCCGAACCGGAGTACGGTAACACTCCGAACCTATTATGCAATTACCCCTGACCCAATCAGTTCGTCGCCATTGTACCATGCGGCAAACTGTCCGGGTGTGATGCCTCGTTGCGGCTCATCGAACAGGATGTACATTCCGTCGGGCTGCCGGTAGAGCGTTGCCTGCTGCAGCGGTTGTCGATAGCGCACACGAACCAGCATCCGGCGTTCTGTGCCCATCTGTATCTCCTCATCCGGACGTATGCGGTGAATATCTGCCGCAGCCACACGAAGCGCCCGGTGATACAGTCCCGGATGCCGGTCGCTTTGTCCGGTGTAGATGATGTTTCGCGCCACATCCGTGCCGATGACGAAAAGCGGCTCCTTCATACCGCCCACATTCATGCCCTTTCGCTGTCCGATGGTAAAAAAATGCGCGCCGTTGTGTTTTCCCACAATTCGCCCATCCGCCACATTGTAGGTATAGGGTGCGGCAAGTAGTTTCAATCTCTCAAGTAGTGGCTGGTTTTCCGGTATGTTGAGCGTAAAACCGCCAAAATCAGCCGGTATTTCAATGATGTCGCCTTCTTTGGCTTTGAGTTGCTGTTGCAAAAATATTGGCAAATCCACTTTTCCGACAAAACATATCCCTTGCGAATCTTTTCGGCGGGCGGTGACCAAGCCATTCTCCTCCGCTATGCGGCGCACTTCAGACTTCATCAGATGCCCGACAGGAAAGAGCGCCGTTGATAGTTGCTTTTGCGATAATTGACAGAGAAAATAACTCTGGTCTTTGCCCGGGTCGCTGCCTGCCAGCAAACGGCAGGTTTCCACGCCGTCAATATCCATGGTTTCCTTGCGGCAGTAATGTCCCGTAGCCACATATTGTGCTCCGGTGGCAAAGGCGGCTTTGGCAAATTCATCAAACTTGATTTCGCGGTTGCAAAGCACATCGGGATTGGGCGTCCGTCCGCAACGGTATTCCTCAAACATATAGTCCACCACCCGCTGGCGGTAGGAACTGCTGAGGTCTACTACCTCAAAAGGGATGTCCAATTTGCGGGCTACCAATTGCGCAAAGATCACATCGTCGTGCCATGGACAATCGCCTGACAGCGTACCTTCCGTGTCGTGCCAGTTCACCATGAACAAGCCTGTCACATCATGCCCCTGCTGCTTCAAAAGCCATGCTGCTACGCTCGAATCGACGCCTCCCGATAAACCAACCGCTATTTTCACTTGGTTTAAAATTCCGATGTAAAATGAAACCGTATGTTGGGAAATTTCTCCTGCGAATTGCTCAAAGCATACTGCGACTCAGCCAGAAAGACATCGCGCCCTTCCTTGTCCAATGCCATAAACTGCCATTTGCGGCGTTTGAAATCGTCCATTTCGGCTTTGTCATCTCCTTCTATCCAACAGGCTTTGTAGAGGTGCATCGGCTGATAGGTGCATGAAGCGCCGTATTCGTGCTCCAAGCGATATTGAATCACGTCAAATTGCAATGCGCCCACCGTCCCGATGATTTTACGTCCGTTTGCCTGATTGACGAACAGTTGCGCCACCCCTTCGTCTGTCAGTTGTTCCAATCCCTTTGCCAACTGTTTGTAGCGGATAGGGTCGGCATTCTCCACATAGCGGAACAGTTCCGGCGAAAAACTCGGAATTCCTTTGAAATGTATTGTCTCGCCTTCGGTCAGCGTGTCGCCTATTTTGAAATTGCCGGTGTCGTAGATGCCCACAATGTCGCCCGGATAGGCTTCGTCCAGCACCGACTTTTTGTCTGCCATGAATGCTGTGGGATTGGCGAATTTAAGGCTTTTCCCCAACCTGACGTGCAGATAATTGGTGTTGCGACGGAACTCGCCCGAACAAACGCGCAGAAACGCAATCCTGTCGCGATGGTTGGGGTCCATGTTGGCATGAATTTTGAAGATAAACCCGCTCAGTTTCAACTCTTGCGGATGGATGGTGCGTTCTTCTGTTTCAAAAGTCTTCGGGGTGGGCGCAATATCCACAAAACAATCCAACAATTCGCGCACGCCAAAATTGTTCAGCGCACTGCCGAAGAACACAGGCGCGAGTTTTCCGGCGCGGTATGCCGGTATGTCGGGCACAGGATAGATTCCACTGACAAGTTCGATGTCCTCTCGCAGTTTATCGGCAAATTTGCCAATATGCTCGTCCAATTCCTTGTTGTGCAGGTCGCTGATATTAACAGACTCGGCAATGGTCTGTTTTTCGTCGGAAACAAAGAGATTGAGATTCTTTTCATACAGATTATACACGCCTTTGAAGGTAGCGCCACTGCTCACTGGCCACGTCATAGGGCAAACCTGCACCCTCAGTTGCTGTTCCAGTTCATCCATCAAATCGAAAGGATCTTGCCCTTCGCGGTCTAACTTATTGACAAACACGATGACCGGCGTTTGGCGCATACGGCACACATCCATCAGTTTGAGCGTCTGCGGCTCCACGCCTTTGGCGGCGTCAATGACCACGATCACGCTGTCCACAGCGGTAAGCGTGCGGTAAGTATCTTCGGCAAAATCCTGATGCCCGGGTGTGTCAAGTATATTGATTTTGGTGTCGCGGTATTCAAAGCCCATCACCGAGGTAGCCACCGATATGCCGCGCTGTTTCTCAATTTCCATAAAGTCAGAAGTGGCTGTCTTCCTGATTTTGTTCGATTTCACGGCGCCTGCCACATGGATAGCCCCGCCAAACAAGAGCAATTTTTCTGTCAATGTAGTTTTCCCCGCATCGGGGTGCGCAATGACGGCAAACGTGCGCCGCCGCTCTATTTCCTGTTTAAAATCCATCAATCAATCACATCTATTTTGGCGACAAAGGTACGAAATATTCTTCTTATATTCTTAATTCCAAAAATTATCGTAATTTTGCAGTTTTAATCAAGACAATATTTATCCAAAATATAAATGAGTGTAAATTCTTTTTTATCCTCGCTGTTTGGCAATAAAGCCCAGAAAGACATGAAGGAAATCCGTCCTTATGTGGACAGGATAAAGACTGCGTACGAGCGCGTTGCCGGTTTGTCCAATGACCAGTTGAGGGAAGAAACCGCGCAGATGCGGAAACAGATACAGGACGCCATACGCGACGAGCAAATTAAAATCGCCGACCTGAAAGTCAAGGCGGAGGACGTTAACGCCTCTGTGGATGAGGTGGAAAAATGCTACAAGGAAATCGACCGAATAGAGAAATTGATGGTGGATGATGTTGAAAAGACGTTGAACGAGATTCTCCCTGTTGCCTTTTCCATTATGAAGGAAACAGCACGGCGTTTCAAGGAAAACGAGCGCATCGAGGTGACAGCCACCGACTTTGACCGCGCATTGGCGGTGCACAAGCACAACGTGATGATAGCCGGCGACAAAGCGATATGGCTCAACCGATGGGTGGCCGGCGGCAACGAAATCGTGTGGGATATGGTGCATTACGATGTGCAGTTGATTGGCGGCGTGGTGCTGCATCAGGGAAAAATCGCCGAGATGGCGACCGGAGAAGGAAAAACATTGGTGGCAACGCTGCCCGTTTTTCTGAACGCTTTGGCAGGACTGGGCGTACACGTGGTGACGGTGAATGATTACCTTTCCAAGCGCGACTCCGAGTGGATGGGACCGCTCTACGAGTTCCACGGTTTGTCGGTGGATTGCATTGACAAGCATCAACCCAACTCGCCCGAACGCCGCGCTGCCTACAATTCCGACATCACTTTCGGCACCAACAACGAGTTCGGTTTCGACTATTTGCGCGATAATATGGCAATTAGTCCCGAAGACCTCGTGCAGCGAAAACACCACTACTCCATCGTGGATGAGGTGGATTCCGTCTTGATTGACGATGCCCGAACACCTCTCATCATCGCAGGACCCGTGCCAAAAGGCGATAATCAACTGTTCGACGAGTACAAAGCGCGAGTGGAACAACTTTTCAACGAGCAACGCCGCTTGGTAACACAGATATTGGCTGAATGTAAGACCCTCGTTGATAGCGAAGACAGTAAGGAACGCGACAAAGGCGGATTGCTGCTACTGCGGGCGCACAAGGGATTGCCCAAGAACAAGCCCCTTATCAAATTGCTGAGTGAACAGGGACACAAGTTGTTATTGCAGAAAACCGAAAATTTTTATATGCAGGACAATAACAAGAATATGCACATCGTTACCGATGAATTGTTCTTTGTTATTGACGAAAAACACAACAGTATAGAATTGACCGACAAAGGCATCGAAATTTTGACGCGCCGCACGGAAGACCCTAATTTCTTCATTCTTCCAGACATAGGAACTTCTATTTCGGAACTTGAAAAACAAAATCTTTCGCCAGAAGCCAAAATCCAACAGAAGGACGCTTTGTTACAGGATTATGCCATCAAGTCTGAACGGGTGCATACAGTCAATCAATTGTTGAAAGCCTACACGCTGTTCGAGAAAGACGATGAATATGTGGTGATTGACAACAAGGTGAAAATCGTTGACGAGCAGACAGGACGTATCATGGAAGGACGTCGCTATTCCGACGGACTGCATCAGGCTATCGAAGCAAAAGAAAGTGTAAAGGTGGAAGCCGCCACACAAACATTCGCTACCATCACGTTGCAGAATTATTTCCGTATGTACCACAAACTTGCAGGTATGACCGGTACGGCAGAAACGGAAGCAGGCGAGTTGTGGAATATCTACAAATTGGACGTAGTGGTGATTCCGACCAACAAACCGATTACCCGCACCGACCACGAGGACTTGGTGTATAAGACCAAACGTGAAAAATACAACGCAGTGATTGACGAAATCGTTAATTTGGTCAACAACGGACGCCCTGTGCTGGTGGGTACCACATCGGTAGAAATATCGGAATTGCTGAGCAAGATGCTCAACCTCCGCAAGATCAAGCACAATGTGCTGAATGCGAAATTGCACCAGCGCGAAGCCGACATTGTAGCCGAAGCCGGACAATCGGGCACTGTCACCATCGCCACCAATATGGCGGGACGTGGTACCGACATCAAACTGTCGCCCGAAGTGCGGGCGGCGGGCGGTTTAGCCATTGTAGGTACGGAACGCCACGAATCGCGCCGCGTGGACAGGCAGCTACGCGGTCGTGCCGGACGACAGGGCGACCCGGGAAGTTCGCAGTTTTTCGTGTCGCTGGAAGACGACTTGATGCGCCTCTTCGGTTCCGACCGTATAGCAAGCATGATGGACAGGCTCGGATTGAAAGAAGGCGAAGTAATCCAACATTCAATGATTACCCGTTCCATAGAGCGGGCGCAGCGCAAGGTCGAAGAAAATAATTTTGGTATTCGCAAGCGTTTGCTGGAATATGATGATGTAATGAACTCGCAGCGCGAGGTAATATACACCAAACGCCGCCATGCCCTTTACGGCGAACGCCTCACTATTGACATTGCCAACATGATGTACGATGACATCGAGAGTTTGGTAAATGAATTTCACGAAAATCAGGATTACGAGGGCTTGAGCATAGAAATGATTCGCCTCTTTTCCATAGAGTTACCCCTTGATGAGCAGACTTTCCTGAAAGAGCCTGTAAATGAAACCATTGAGCGCGTGTATGACACAGTTTTGCAAGGCTATCAGCGCAAGAGTGAACACAATGCACAACAGGCGCTGCCGGTTATCAAGGATGTGTTTGAAAATCAGGGTAATCAATACGAAAACATTGTAGTGCCCTTCACAGACGGACGTCGTATGTATCAGATTATCACCAATCTGAAAAAATCATACGAAACGCAGGGACGCGAGTTGATGCGCTCGTTTGAGAAAAGCGCTATTCTTGCCACCATCGATGAGGCTTGGAAAGAGCATCTTCGCGAGTTGGACGACCTGCGTACGTCAGTGCAAAATGCCAGTTATGAGCAGAAAGACCCGCTGTTGATTTACAAATTCGAGTCGTTTGAACTGTTCAAAACGATGATGGAAAAAATCAATCGTGATGTGGTGTCGCTCTTGCTCAAAAGCAGCATTCCTCTTCGCGACCCCAATGAGGTGCAACGTGCACAAGCGCCGCGCCGTTTGGACATGAGCCGTATGCAGGTGCATAAAAGCGAATACAATCGCCGCTCATCACAACAGTCCGCGTCCGAAATGGGAGACACTCGCGAAAAGCAAAAGCCGCAACCCATCGTAAAAACCGAGAAAAAGGTGGGACGCAACGACCCCTGCCCCTGCGGTAGCGGGAAAAAATACAAAAACTGCTGTGGGGCTTCTTTGTGAATTACGAATTAAAAATTACGAATTACGGCATTTTGCGTAATTTTTAATTGACAAACGGCATTTTTACCACTTGGGCTTTTAGCAGTTTGTCGCGGATGGAAATGAATACTGTGGTGCCGATTGCGGCGTATTCCGATGCTACATAACCCATTCCAATGCCTGTTTTGAGGCATGGCGACATGGTGCCGGAGGTGATATGACCGATTTTGTTGCCCGCAGCGTTGGTGATATCGTAGCCATGGCGTGGAATGCCGCGGTCAATCATTGCTAAGCCTGCTAATTTACGGGCAACACCTTTCGCTTTTTGCTCCTGCAAGAAGGCTTTGTCAATAAAGTCTTTGTCGGGAGAAAATTTGGTAATCCAGCCCAAACCGGCTTCGATGGGCGAAGTGGTATTGTCTATATCGTTGCCGTAGAGACAAAAACCCTTTTCCAGTCGCAGCGTATCACGGGCAGCCAGCCCGATGGGAAGGATGCCTTCTTCCTTGCCTGCTTCAAACAAGGCATTCCATATTTTTACGCCATCGGCATTGTAGAAATACAACTCGAAACCGCCTGCACCGGTATAGCCCGTTGCCGAGATAATGACGTCGCGCACGCCTGCAAACTCGCCCGTTATGAATGAGTAGTAAGGTATGGCGCTAAGGTCAAGGGAAGTCAGTTTTTGCATGGCTGCGATGGCTTTCGGTCCCTGCACTGCCAATTGGGACATGCTGTCCGATGCATTTTCCAATGTTGCGCCAACGTGGTTGTTGGCTTGTATCCATGCCCAATCCTTGGCGGTGTTGGCGGCATTCACCACCAAGAGATATTTCTGTTTGTCGTAGCAATACACGAGGATATCATCTACGATGCCGCCTTTGCCGTTGGGCAGGCAGGAATACTGCACTTTGCCAGCAGACAGCACGGAAGCGTCGTTGCTGGCAACATACTGGATAAGTTCCAACGCCTTGGGTCCTTTCACCCAAATTTCGCCCATGTGCGACACATCGAACACACCAACGCCCTCTCTCACTGTAATATGCTCGTGGTTGATGCCCGAATATTCAATGGGCATATTGAATCCTGCAAAGGGCAACATTTTTGCGCCCAATTGTTGATGGATTGCTTCAAATACGGTACTTTTCATCGAAATTTTATCATTATCATTATCAAACAAAATTACAGTTTTTCCAGCAATAAAAGAAAAAAGATTTAGTGGATTGGTCTTTATTCCGATAATAAGCATTATTTTTGTATTTCCATTCTGAATTGTTATGCATCAAATCAACGTTTGTTTTACCCCTGTTCAGTTTCCATCCTATCCTCACGAGGGCTGCAATGCTGTGGCTATTGACGTGCTTCGCGCCACATCTTCCATTTGCACTGCATTTATGAACGGAGCGGAACGGGTAATCCCCGTCAGCACCATCGAAGAATTGAAAACTTACGTGGGAAGGTATATCATTGCTGCCGAACGGGATGGCGTCAAACTTGATTTTGCAGACATCGGCAACTCTCCGAAATATTTTACTCGCGAACGGGTGGCGGGGAAAACCATTGCTTACAGCACTACCAACGGAACGCACACTATCAATACGGCTGCACAATGCCGACGTGTGGCAGTGGGCAGTTACCTCAACCTCAGCGCAGTATGCCGATGGCTCGAAGCGGGGGACAGTGATGTTTTCCTGCTTTGCGCCGGCTGGAAAGGACGATTTAACTTGGAAGACGCTGTGTTTGCAGGTGCAGTGGCGCAACGACTGACGGATACCGGCAAATTCACCACCGTATGCGACAGCGCTCTGGCGGCTATGGATCTTTGGTCGCTGGCAAAAGCCGACCTGATGGGCTACATCAAAAAGGCAGCCCAAAACGAACGCCTGCGAAAAATCAACGCCGCAGACACGATTCCCTATTGCCACACCATCGACCTGACGGACATTGTGCCGGTGTATAGCGAAGGAATAATTATGAATGATTAGTGATTTTATCAAAAATAAATGTACCTTTACAACCCAAAAAATAAATAAAAGAACCATGAGTAAAGAATTAAATACCTTAGAACCACAACTTTTGTGGAAGCATTTTGCAGCATTGAGCGCTATCCCGCGCCCATCGAAAAAGGAAGCCAAAGCGGTGGAATTTGTGAAGAATTTTGCCATCGCACAGGGGTTGGACTATACTGTTGACGCGACCGGCAATGTGATTATCCGAAAACCGGCAACGGCAGGAATGGAAAACCGCCCGGGCGTTGTGCTGCAATCCCATTTGGATATGGTGCCGCAGAAAAACAACGATGTGCAGCATGATTTCGAGAAAGACCCGATACATCCGTATGTGGATGGTGACTGGGTGAAAGCCCGCGGCACCACGCTGGGTTCGGACAACGGCATCGGCGTAGCGGCATCTTTGGCGGTGCTCGAAGCGAAAGACCTCGCACATGGACCCATTGAGGCGCTTTTCACCATTGACGAAGAAACAGGCATGACCGGCGCTAACGGATTGCAAGCCGGGGTGTTGAAAGGCTCTTTCTTTCTCAATCTTGATTCGGAGGAAGAAGGCGAACTGTGCATCGGTTGCGCAGGCGGCGTCAACCTGACCATAGCCATACCCTACGACAGCGAAACGCCCGACAAAACAACCGAAGCCTGCAAACTGACGCTGACCGGCTTGAAAGGCGGACATTCCGGCACCGACATCAACATAGGCAGGGGCAATGCCAACAAAATTCTGGCGCGTTATCTGTGGAACGCCGCAGCGAAATACGATGTGCGGCTGGCATCCATCGAAGGGGGCAATATGCGCAACGCCATTCCGCGTGAAGCCACAGCGGTTATCACTGTGCCGACTGCCAAAAGCGCCGATTTGCAAGCATATACAGCCGGTTTCCTGAAAACGATCACCACCGAATTGGACGGAGTGGAACAGGGCATCATTTTCACAGCCGAAAAAACCTCATTGCCCGCAACAGTCATCAACAAGGCATCGCAGGATAAAATCATCAACACGATACTCGTTATGCCAAACGGAGCACAGCGCATGATTGCCGATATGCCCGATGTGGTGGAAACTTCCACCAATTTAGCCATTGTAAAATCCGACGGCAAAGCGGTAAATATCGCTTGTTTGCTGCGCAGTTCGGTTGATTCGGCAAAAGAGGCGCTGGCAGAAGAAATCGCCGCTTTGGCAGAATTGGCTGGAAGCAAGGCGGAACTGAGCGGTGGCTATCCGGGATGGCGTCCCAACTTCAACTCTAAGATACTGTCCGTTATGAAGGACACCTACAAAAAATCCTTTCAAAAAGAGGCAACTGTGAAGGTGATTCATGCCGGATTGGAATGTGCCATTTTTGGCAAAAACTATCCCGAAATGGAGTTTATTTCTTGCGGTCCCACCATCCTGCACCCACATTCGCCCGGCGAAAAAGTGAACATCCCAACGGTGGCGCAGTTTTGGAAATACTTGGTGGAGACACTGAAAGCGGTGTGAAATACAGGGTTATAAGTGGTTATACATGGTTATAGGTGGTTATACATGGTTATAGGTTGTTATAGGTTGTTATAGGTTGTTATAGGTTGTTATACGTGGTTATACGTGGTTATAGGTTGTTATACATAGTTATACGTGGTTATACATAGTTATACGTGGTTATGTCAGGGGCAACGCTTAAAAATCAGGGCAAAGACATTAAAAATTAAATGAGGTTTCAGATTTTTATCTATGGAAAAATACATCAAATTTTGATTTTTCCATAGATAAAAGTATCTTTGCAGAAATTTTTATGACGCATAATGAAACGGAAAATTTATGACGGTTTAGTCAAATGGAAAAATCAGTCAAGCAGAATGCCTTTGATTGTCAACGGTGCCCGACAGGTAGGTAAAAGTTATATTTTGCGAGAGTTCGGCAAGCAAGAGTTTGACAATTACATTATTGTCAATTTGGAAACCGACAAAGCCTTAGCAGCGAAATTAGAGGAGAACATCACGCCTGTGCCGATTATTCAATACTTGGAATCTGTTCATTTGCAGCGAATTATTCCGGGTAAAACCGTCATTGTTTTCGATGAAATTCAAGCGTGCGAAAGCGCTTTGACTTCATTGAAATATTTTTGCGAACAAGCGCCCGAATATCACGTTGTGGCTGCCGGTTCGCTGCTTGGCGTGGCTGTCAACCGCAAAAAATATTCATTTCCGGTGGGTAAAGTCGATGAAATAAATCTGTTTCCAATGGATTTTGAGGAATTTTTATGGGCAATGGGGAGAGAAAATTTTGCCAATGCTATTCGAGCGCATTACGAGACGAACGAACCTTTGGATATACATTCAACAGTGATAGACCTTTACAATCACTATCTGATTGTCGGCGGTATGCCTGCTGCCGTGAAGGAATTTGTGGCAAGCAACAGTTTTGTGGCAGTTGCGGATATTCAAAACAGGATATTGAATGAATATATCGCCGATATGTCAAAATATGCCGAATCGGCTACCAGCATCAAGGTGCGCGCCTGCTATGAATCGATTCCCGCGCAGTTGGCAAAAGAGAATCACAAATTCCAATACAATGTGGTTCAAAAAGGAGGGAGCGCCACTATTTTCGGTGAATCCATCGACTGGCTCAAATACGCAGGCGTTATTTTGAAATGCCAAAAAACAGCACACGGAACCATGCCGATTAAAGTGTATGTTGATTTGAGCGATTTCAAACTCTATCTGTCTGATGTCGGCATGCTTGTCATGCGGTCGGGAATGGGGACGCAAGCGATTTTATCACCCCTTGAAACAAACAATCAATTTATGGGAGCGATTGCCGAAAATTATGTAGCACAAGCATTTGCTGCCAATCTGATACCCTTGCTCTATTGGAAAAATGACAATACCGCCGAGGTGGATTTTGTCATCCAAAAAGGCGTGGACGTGATTCCTGTTGAGGTCAAAAACGGAATTAGAATACGTTCCAAAAGTTTTGGTATGTTCATGGAGAAATATAAATGCCCGTATGGCATCCGCATCTCGAAGAAAAATTTCGGCTTTGAAAATGGGATAAAATCAGTACCACTCTATGCTGCGTTTTGTATTGAAGCGTGATTTTCAAATCCTGCGACGATTTGCACCGGTGTAGGGGTTATCGCAGGAATCAATACCTACAAATTTTAATGCGTTGACCCTGTGGAAAGGGCGCGAAATTTTTGAAATACTTATTTTTTATTTAATTTTGCGCCTTGTTACTTAAAAAAAATCTGTGTATGGATAGCAATAAAAAAATTGGCGAAAAAGTAAAAGCAATCAGAGAATCAAAGAGTTTGTCCGCCCTCGAAGTGGCGGAACGCTCTGGATTGAGCAAGGAACAGATTGAGCGTATTGAGAATAAGCAGGATTTCCCATCCCTGTCGCCGCTCATCAAAATAGCCCGCGTGCTGGGCGTTCGATTGGGTACCTTCCTTGACGACCAAACAGAATTGGGACCTGTGATTACCCGCAGCACGGAAAACAGCACAAAGAACAGCATTCGTTTTGCCGGCGATTCTGTGTCGCGTGGGAACATGGAGTATTTTGCCCTGTCGCAGGACAAATCAAGCCGCCACATGGAGCCTTTTTTCATTGACATTACCCCATCGAAAGAAGCGAAGTATGATTTGTCGTCCCACGAAGGCGAGGAGTTCATCTACGTGCTGGAGGGAAGCATAGAAATCAATTACGGAAAAGACACTTACGTGCTGCAAGCCGGCGACAGCATCTATTACGACTCTATCATTCAGCACAACGTGCACGCCGCCAATAACAGCGCTGCCAAAATACTTGGCGTGGTTTATGCTCCTTTTTAAATAATAATCATACCGAATGGAACTGCAATTATATGACCGTACGCTCGGGCAGTGGCTCGAACATTGGGCAGAAACTACGCCCGACAAGGAATTTCTCGTTTATTCCGACCGCGACCTGCGGTTTTCGTGGAAAGAATTTAATCAGCGTGTGGACGACATGGCGAAGGGACTGATGTCTATCGGCGTGGAAAAAGGCACGCACGTGGGCATCTGGGCTACCAATGTGCCCGACTGGCTTACCTTTCTCTATGCAAGTGCAAAGTTGGGCGCTGTGGCGGTTACTGTCAACACGAGTTACAAACAAAACGAACTGGAGTTCCTCATGCAGGACTCTGATATTCACACCCTGTGCATTACCGAAGGCGTGTTCGACGGCAATTACGTGGACATGGTATATACCATGATGCCCGAACTGCGGGAGTCGCAACGCGGTTTTGCCAAAAGCGAACGATTTCCACGCCTCAAAAACGTGGTATATATCGGGCAGGAGAAATATCGCGGACTGTACAACACCTCGGAACTGTTGCTGCTGGGGCAAAATATCAGCGACGATGTGTTGCTGGAAGCCAAAAACAAGATCACCTGTCACGACATCGTGAATATGCAATACACTTCGGGTACGACAGGATTCCCCAAAGGAGTGATGCTTACTCACCACAATATCGCCAACAACGGCTTTTTGACAGGCGAACACATGAAATTTACCGCCGCCGACAAACTTTGTGTGTGCGTGCCGCTCTTCCACTGCTTTGGCGTGGTACTGGCGAGTATGAATGTGCTCACGCACGGCTGTACGCAGGTGATGGTGGAAAAATTCGACCCTTTGACAGTGCTGGCATCCGTTCACAGGGAGAGATGCACGGCGCTGTATGGCGTTCCCACTATGTTTATCGCCGAACTGAACCATCCGATGTTCGATATGTTCGACTTGACCTGCCTTCGCACCGGCATCATGGCAGGAGCGCTGTGTCCTGTCGAACTGATGAAACGGGTGAACGAAAAAATGTACTTGAACGTAACCAGCGTGTATGGACTGACGGAGACATCGCCCGGAATGACGCAAACCCGCGTGGACGACTCGTTTGAAGTGCGCTGCACCACAGTAGGACGCGAGTTTGAGTTTACCGAAGTGGCTGTGATTGACCCCGAAACCGGCGATGTGTTGCCCGACGAGGTGCAGGGCGAACTGTGCAGTCGCGGGTACAACGTCATGAAAGGTTATTACAACAATCCGCAAGCCACCGCCGAAGTAATCGATAAAAACGGCTTCCTGCATTCAGGCGACCTGGGTATTCGCGACAAAGACGGCAACTATCGGGTAACGGGGCGCATCAAGGACATGATTATTCGCGGCGGCGAAAACATTTATCCTCGCGAAATAGAAGAATATCTCTATCATCTGGAAGGCGTGAAAGACGTGCAGGTGGTGGCGGTGGCATCGCCCAAATACGGCGAGGAAGTAGGCGCTTTCATCATCACGCATCCCGGAGCAACGCTTACTGACGTGATTGTCAAAGATTTTTGCCGCGGACAGATTGCGCGACACAAAATTCCGAAATATGTCTTCTTTGTAGATGACTTCCCAATGACCGGCAGCGGCAAAATACAAAAATTCAAACTCAAGGATATAGCGCTGGATATGCTAAAAAAACAGGGAATAGAGGTGATATAAGAAGTGATGGTACAAAAAAACGGACAAACGATTTCTTTATTCGTTTGTCCGTTTTTTAGTTCATCAGCGATCCGTTATTTGATCGCTTTTTTCACAGCCACTGCAATGTTTTGTCCGACATACGAATAAGCACCGGCAATGCGGTCTTGCAATGTAGCAAGCGCTCCCATATTGTACGTATTGGTTTTGGCATTTTTAACCACCACTTTGGCTAACACCTCGTCGGAACCTATCTTTGTGAAAATCACTTCAACGTTCACCACAGCGGGCTTGGAAATAGGTCCTGCCATATAACCGGTTACTATCTGGGTGGTTTTGACTAATGCCTGATAATTGGCTTTGATTTTCACTCCGCCTTCTATCGTTCCTGCCATCGTTTGGTTGAAATAATCAATCACTTTGGTCTGAAAATATTCTTCCCTGTACGATGTTGCCCACTCTTCTTTCCAGGTATCCCCGCTGCCTGCTTCTTTTTCGTTTCGCACGGCAACTTCGGCGTCAATATACGCCTGTTCCGGTTTCCCGTTCACTTTCAGGTTGCTGTAATCGAAGGCGAAATTCAGTGTCGTTTCCCCTTTCAGAAATTTCAGCGAACCTTGCGTTACCTTTTGTGCATAAACACCCGCTGTCAGTAACATTGCGCCAATCACCATTAAACTCAATTTTTTCATAGCTCAATTATTTAAATTATTATTTGGTTTAAAAATTAATGACAAAAGTAGATGAAAGTTTTCAGATATCCAAGCGCGTGACATAAAAAAAGTTTTTTTACAAGGTAGATAAGATTTTTTTCCTACATTTGCAGCAAAATGAATAGCATGAAAATCATCGTTATCAATTGTGGAAGTTCGTCTATTAAATATCAACTCTTTGACATGGACAGCCATGTTGTTCTGGCAAAAGGAGGGGTTGAAAAAATCGGGCTGAACGGATCGTTTATCAAACATGAGTCAAATGGCAAAAAGGTGACACTCGAAGGCGAAGTGGTGGACCACCAAGCCGGCATTGAGTATATATTGGGCATCCTTATCAGTAGGGAACACGGCTGTATCAGCGATTTCTGCGAAATCAACGCTGTGGGACACCGTGTGGTGCACGGGGGGGAGAAATTCAAGTCGAGCGTTCTGATTACCGATGAGGTGGTCAAGCAGATTGAGGAATGTATCCAGTTGGCGCCTCTTCACAATCCGCCCAATTTGAGCGGCATCTATGCTATGAAAAGCATCCTGCCCGACGTTCCGCAGGTGGGCGCCTTCGATACTGCCTTTCATCAGACTATGCCCGAGCACGCTTTCATGTATGCCTTGCCTTATTCGCTCTACACCAAATACGCCATCCGCCGTTACGGGTTTCACGGCACAAGCCACCGCTATGTGTCGGAACGGGCAAAGGAACTTCTGGGCGAACAGCGCACGCAAAAACTCATCACCTGCCATTTGGGCAATGGCGCCTCGGTGGCTGCCATCATCAACGGCAAAACGGTGGATACCTCTATGGGCTTAACGCCTGTGGAAGGTTTGGTGATGGGCACCCGTTGCGGCGACTTGGATCCGGGCATTATGACATACGTGATGGAACGCGAAGACATCAACCGCACCGGCATCAACTCTCTGATCAACAAGCATAGCGGATTATTAGGCATCAGCGGCGTGTCGTCGGATATGCGTGAATTGGAAACTGCCGCTGCAGAAGGCAACCAGCGTGCACAACTGGCATTGGATATGCTGCACTACCGTGTGCGCAAATACATAGGTTCCTACGCAGCAGCAATGGGCGGCGTGGATACGGTGATATTTACCGGCGGAATAGGCGAAAACTCCGACAGTTCGCGTTACGAAATAGCCAAAGGTTTTGAATTTCTCGGCTTGGAATTTGATGAGACAAAGAATGTCGGCGTGCGCGGGCAGGAAAAAATTATCAGCAAAGATGGCTCAAAGGTGACTGCGATCATCATTCCCACCAATGAAGAACTGATGATTGCTCGGGACACCGCGTTGATAGTCGGCGGCAAACAGTAAAAATGATGAATGACGCACCCTTACTGAAAGCCATACGGGACAAAGCCATGATTTACTGTTCCCGCAAGGAATATTGCACCTCCGAGATAAGAAAAAAAATCCTTTCGTGGGGTTGCCCGCCCGAAGAGGCAGTTTCGGTCATTGATTATTTGGTAGAAAATCAGTATCTCGACAATCGCCGTTATACGGAAGCCTACGTGAACGACAAATTGCGATTTGCCAAATGGGGGCGCATCAAAATCAATTATATGTTGCAGATGCAGGGCGTAGAAAAGGACATCATAAAGGAAACCCTTGCCGATATTGACGAGCATCAATACCAGCAACGCTTGCAGGATGAATTGACCAAAAAGCGCAAAAGCATCAAAGCCGCTCAACCGGCAGAAGTCTATGCAAAACTGTATCGTTTTGCCGCCGGTCGCGGGTTCGAGCCGAATATCATCCACTCGATCATCCAACATGCCGTTGAAAGTAAAAAATGACATATATTTAATGTATAAAAATAAATAAGATATGACGCTTTTCATCGTTGTTCTCACTGCCGTTGTTTCCATTGCCGCCTTTTCGCGAAGGGACATATTTGGCAAACTGCTTTTCAATCCCTATCAGGTGTATCACCGCAAGGAATGGTACCGGCTGATTACGCACGGGCTGCTTCATGCCGACTGGGTGCATTTGATAGTCAATATGTTGGTGCTGTTTTCCTTTGGCGGAAGTGTGGAATACTATTTCTCAGCCATGTCGGACATGACTTGGATAAAATACCCATCCGTGTGGTATTTGGCGTTTTATATCATGGCGCTCATCGTGTCGTCGCTCACCACACTGAAAAAACACAAGGAAGACGTGTGGTACAGTTCGGTAGGCGCTTCGGGCGCCGTATCTGCCGTACTCTTTTTCAGCATCTTTTTCGAACCGCATAATACTCTGCTGTTCATGGGCATTGTACCCATCAAAGCCTATATTTTCGGACCCTTGTACTTGGTTTACTCGTGGTATGCTTCACGCAAAAACGCCGACAATATCAACCACGACGCCCATTTGCTCGGCGCCCTTTGGGGGTTCGCCTTCCCGCTGCTGATAGACCCGCGATTAATCACCCGGTTTATCGGTCAGTTTTAATTTTAATTATTTTGAATGATTTTATGATTACTTTTAATTTAGAAATTATCTGCATCGCAGCCACGGTAGATTTTTCATTGTCAACTGTCAATTTTTAAACTAACTCTTTTTTCAGCATTTGGTAGATTTCCTGCCAGTCTTTTTCGTAGAGTTTGGTGTCGGTGTCAGCCAGTTGGGTGAAGGTTGCCGAGGTATAGAACAGGTCGGCGGCTTTTATTTCGTCTATTTGCCGGTCAAGCATCAGTTGCTCTACAAGCGGCTCGCCGATGTTCGAAATGGCATATTTTATATCAATGCCTTCCTGACGTTTAATCATCAGCAAGGAATCGGATGTGCAAAAACAAATCTGATGCGTAGGCGCAGGATGAACGAGGGATTTGAAAAAGTCTTCCTTCAAAATATCCCCATCTATATATGCTGTGATGTGTCTTGAAATCTTATCATCGGCAACCGGACCTTCTACAATGTCATAGTCGTGCGCAGGAACGGGCGAATCCAACCGTCTGTTTGAAACGACAAAATCCAACCATTCATCGGTATAGCCTTCAAAACGCAAGACCTTGTGAACTCCGTCAATAAAGGCATTTTCATAAAAGGTAAATTCCGTAACTACGCCTTTACTACCGTGTTTTTTGCCAATTCGTTCTGCCCATTCTTCCGCTTGCTTGCGAAATTTTGTGACATAAAACCCTTTGCCAAAATCCTTGCGGGGCGAAGTCATCGAAAGGTCTATATCTCTGATTTCCGTATAACTGCCGTGGTAAACAAGCATTACAATCCTCCTCCGTTCTTGCGACAAACTTCTGCCATATCTCTAATTGCCCAATACGGGTTGTCGGTATGCAATGCCCACCAGCACTCGTTGAGATAGTCCAATCCTCCATATTGCTTCAAGTATAAATATGCCTTTTGAATATTCATCTTATACCCCGCTGCAAATTCAGGTATGATAAAGGTAATGAAACTTACCTTATCACTCGTCTGCTTATCCAGTTTTGTGGTCATATCCTTTGTTTTTTACCCTGCAAAGATAAGCAATTTTTTAGAAATGAAGAAATTGAGAAATGAAGGAATTGAGGTAAGACCTGTCAGGGTCGCCTCGACCTGACAGCAAGAACAATTTTCATTGTTTGTAAGGTGTTCTTATATGCGTATTCAACCATTCATTCATTATCTCGTTGCTCAGTCCTTTTTCGTTCCAAATGAGTTTGGATTCTTCTTCAACTTTTCTACAATAATAATCGTGCAATACTTCTCGCAATTCATACAAATTTTGCTCGTCTTTCAAGTGCGAAAACATTTGCAATAAATGCAGTTGCGTTGGATTTAATGTTGTTGCTACCATAACCTTCTTTTTTAAATTCTTCCGCAAAGATAAGCATTTTTTTAGAAATGAAGGAATTGAGAAATGAAGAAATTGAGGAATTATCTGCATCCCAGCCACGGTACATTTTCATTGTCAATTGTCAATTGAAGAAATCATCCTGCTGATTCAGTTGTGATTCAGTAGTGAGATATAGTGATACAATTGTCTCACTATGTCTCACCACTGTCTCACTATGTCTCACCATTTCTTCATTTCAGGAACACTTCGCGCAGGTCTTCAATCTGTTGCGCGTTGATAGGATGCAACTGACCGATAGACGAAGCCAGCACCAGTGATTGCGCACTAAATTCCGCCACTTCCAAGCGGTCGAAGGTTTGCAGAAGTTTGTCGCCGGTCACCAGCACCGAATCGTTTTCGATGATAATAGCGGGCATTCCCTCTGCCAGTTTTTCCACAATCTCGGTTTTCCCGCGAAAATGCGAACCAAAGGGCATCAGAGGCACGTCTTGCAGGAAAATCCAACTTTCGGGAATGGTACGCACATCCAGCACCTTGTGGGTAGCGCCAAACGCCATCAGATACGGCGGTTGCGTAAGAATGATAGAGTTGATATGCGGATAGCGGTTGTAAATTTCCTGATGCAGCCACGCCACACGACTGGGTGTCTTGCCCTTTTCGCGTTTCCCGTCTTTTATCTGCACAATGTCCTGCAAATCCATATTCCATCGCGCCACATTGGTGGGCGTAATGAGAAAATCGTTGTCGCGCCAGCGCACGGAAACAGTGCCATACGAACTCACCATCAATCCCTGACGGCAAGCGCGATGCACTATATCACAAATTTCAGTACGTATTTTCCGTTCATCCGACGGATAGGCGGCAGCGGTCTGCTCGGGCAGCAGTTCGAGAAATTGCTGCTCATATTGCTCAATCTGCTCGTCGGTCAGATACTTGATATCGCCTATTTTTTGTCCGTAAATGATGGCGCGGGCGCTAAATTCGAGCGTTTCAAAGCGTTGAAAAGCCTCGTTAATATCTTTTCCGCCTACAACGGTACCGTGATTTTCCAAAATCACTGCATTGTAACCCTTTTTGAACTCTTCGCCAATGCGTTTGCCCAAAGCCTGACTTCCCGGAACCTCATAAGTGGCGTATCCTATCGGTCCGCAGATGTGTTTTGCCTGCGAAATCACGTTGGGGTTGGGTATCTGGTGAGCAATGCTGAACGAAACCAGGGCAGGCGGGTGTGCATGAATGATGGCTTTGATGTCGGAACGCGATTCAAAAATCGCCTTGTGGAACGGATATTCAGACGAGGGTTTGTGCTTGCCGATCATCGTCCCGTCCCGTTTCACCTGCATGATGTCCGCCGAGGTCAGGGAACCCTTATCTACAGCAGCAGGTGTTACCCATATATCGCCGCTTTCGTCGATAATGGAAAGGTTTCCGCCCGACGTAGTGGTCAGACTTCGTTCATAGATTCTGCGAATGACCGTGGTGATCTGGTCGCTCGGGTGCATTAATTGCGGATTAACAATTGGATTCATTGGAAGGTTATAAAATGGATACATTTTGCGATGACTGTTGCGTTGCCACATTGGTACTGTTCAGTTCCGAAGGTCTTTCAATGGTAAAAACATGTTCTGCCGTATTTCCGTAAACGTCGGCAGCCAAAATGGAAATTTGGGTTTTATTATGAATGTCTATCGTGGTCGAAAAAGCGGGATTAAGGCTGTCGTGGTCGAAATCAATCGCCTTCCCGTCAATTTTGATGGAAACGATATTGCTCGCATCGGTAATTTTGCCTTCAATATACAAAGTGGACGAATTGTCGGCAGTAATCAAAACCACGCCTTTTTCATCGGATTTCGGTGTGAAAAGCGTAATTTGCGGCTTGCCGGTTTCGGATTTCACCAATTGATATGCCAACTTGTTGATATTGTTGTAAACATCAGACACTTCCAATTGAATTTCTTTCAGATTGGCTACATTCACCGTTGCCGTAAATTCATACCCGCCGTCTATCGCTTTGACGGGCACTTCTTTATTGTTGATGAGCAATTTGCCGATGGGACTTTCATCCGTGATTTTTCCCGTCAGCGTGAGGGTAGCCAATGTATCGGGCACCATCATATCAAAGTTTTCCGTTGAAACGCCTGCTATCACTAATTGCGGCGCGTGATTTTCGCGGTTTAACTCGAAAATGCGTTCATTAGCCAGTTTTATGATAGCGTTTTTATCGGCAAAGGATGCTGCATCAGTCAGCATTTTTTTATACTCTGCCACAGCCTTGTCCTTATTTCCTATTCCGGCATAACTGTCAGCTCTGCCTGCCACAGCCCGCCAATTGGACGGTTCTGCTTTCAACACCCATTCAAAATCATTCAAAGCCTCCTGATTTTTGTTCACTTCGCGGTAATAAATCCCTCTCCAATAGTGTGCCTGCACATTGTCAGGGTTCTTTTTGATGACGTCGGTGGCGTCGTCAATAGCGTCGTTGTACTGTTTGTTGAGCATCAGCCCTCTGCTTCGGGCAAGCATGGCGTCGGCAGATTCGGGATGGATTGCCAGTGCCGCATCTGCGTTTTCCAAGGCTTCTTGCGTTTTGTTCATATCTGCCGACAGGTTGCTCAGTGCAATGAAAGCATTGATAAACCCGTTGTCCAATTTGGTGGCTTTCGTATAAGCCCATTCTGCTTGCTGACGGGCGTTCAGCCGCTTGTTCACCTCGCCTTGCAGAAAATAGTTCATGGCTGTTTCGCCTATCTTCAACGTGGAATTGCTCGTTTTGAGCGCCTCTTCAGGCTTGTCCTGCGCCAATAGCGCCTGTATTTTGGTGTGATATGCCGGCAAATATTGAGCGTTGAGTTTTATCGCACGGTCCAAAGCGGGTATCGCATTGGCATATTGCTTGTCTTCGTACAGATTGCGCCCTAACTGGTACCAGTACAGTTCTTCGTCAGGCGAAATTTTAGTCATTTTAAAAAAATCATCAGCCGCTTTACCATATTGTTTGAGGTGGGAATAGGTTTCTGCCCGCACTTTCAGCAGTTCTTCCGATTCGGGATTCATTTCAATTGCCTTATTCAGTAATGACAACGCTTTTTCGGGTTGATTCGACAGCGAATCAACCTGTTGAATTATACTATCAACTTCCTGTGCCTGAGCAACAACGGTTGTCAGACAAAACAGAAATACAAAGGCGATATGTTTCAGTTTCAAATGCAAGTGACTAAACTTTAATAACATTACGCAAATATTGTGCCGCAAGTAACGTAAATAATAAAAAAGAGGACAGTTTCAATGCCCCCCTTTTTAAAATATTCAAAAAAATCATGTTACGAAAGGGCTGCAATCGCTGTGCCAATAAGGTTGGCGTTGTCCATCTGGGTAATGTCCACATGAACATCTTTATGCCCCAATTCGGCTAACAGCAGGTCAAGCACTCCGGATACCAATTCCACGTAACTCTTGCCATTCTTGTTTTTGCTCCAAAAGAGGCTGCCCTCTGCTGTCAAACGTACTTTTTTAACCGAGGGGTCGTGCGTCACCAGCACTTCTACCAGCCCTGCCAGCGAGGCAGCAACGAGTTGAGCCGACCTTTCGTAGATATTGCGGGCAGCGTCCACGTACTCGTCTTTGTAAATGTCGGGATAACTCAGGATGGTGGTCAATTTCTGAGCATCAAACTTGGATTCAAATTCATCGGTCGGGAACGCGCTTTTCAGGATTTCGCCCAGATACATGCCTGATACGGCTTTCTCAAAGCGTTGAGCGCCCGTATTATCCGAGTTTTTATCCACCACATTATCCACTTCCGACAAATGGGGCGGATTGAAATTGCCTGATTCCAAATTGACCGGAATCAAGCCTGTTATGCCCAGCGCAGGATTCAGTTTTTTGATTTTGTCGGCACGAATGAAAGTAGCCATATTGGTGCCCGTACCCACAATCAGTCCGATGTACGCATCGTAGCCGCTTTTGGTAAGACCGGCAAACAGACTGGCAACCGTGTCGTTGATGACCTTTACTCCTGTGAATTTGCCGCCCTTCTTGCTGTTCAGATACTCTACAAAAGGCTGCCCGATGGGTTTGCCTATCATTTCCTTGATATTAACGCCTTTTGTCCAGCGCAGCAACTTGGCATCGCCGTTGGGCAAGGATTCTGCCGGATACGAGAAGCAATAACCGATGGGCAGGCTTTCCTCTATCTTGATTTCGCCGATAGGGTCTGCCTGTTCGCGAAACAAATCCTGCTCCGTGAAACCGGGCGTTTTCATCACTTGAAGATCTATCTTCCAACCGTTGTCGGGATGGATGGAGGGTTCCTTACCCGAAAAATCCACTTTTGCTACACGATAATTGGTTCCGCCGAGGTCTAAAACAACGGCTTTACCTGAAATACCGGTCGTTTTAGGTGTGATAAAAGTCGGAATACATTGTACCTCCGAATTTTCTGTACTCAGACCCGTTTCTACCTTGCTTTGAAGTGACAGCGCTATATCTTTTAATTGCGGCGTGTCAAGTTTTGAAATATTATTTGCCATAAAAAAGTTGAATTGATAATTTTATTATTTTTCGCTCACAAAAATAGTGAATGTTTTTGAAAAAAACTAAATAAATGACGAAATTTTAAGTTATTTTTTCGTTATCCCGCATTGTACGCAGTATTTCTATGATTTTATGTTCTTTCATTCCCAAATTTTTGCCAAGTTGTTCCGCATCGGCTGCTTGCCCTGCCTGCAAAGCGTTTGCCACACATGCCCATTCTTCATCGGTGATTTCCTGCTCTTTTTGCTGTATGCAATAATCGCATTGCCCACACGGGCGCAGGTTTTTCTCGCCGAAATATTCCAGCAGCATCATGCTTCGGCAGCATTCCTTTTCGTTGGCATAACGCATCACCGCTGCCAGATTTGCCTGCATAATGTCCTTGCGGACTTTGTAATTGGCGGTGGAAATGTTAAGATACTTATCGTCAATCCTTTCGCGGGTATAGGTAATCATCGACTGTTTCCTTCGCGGGATGTAATCAATTATTTTCATCTTGTCCAGTTTTTGGAGGAAGTCGTAAATCACCTCGATGGTCACTTTGGCATGACGCGCCAGCAATTCCTCACTGATGCTGACGTATTCGGAAAAAAATCCCGAATAGGAACGCAGCAATATTTTAATGAATTGATCGAAAGTTTCGTTCGCCACCTGAAATTTGTACAAATCATCTCGCTGCACGAGAAAAATCACCTTAGCCGCCATTTTGGGGTCTTCATTGTATTGAATGAATCCCTCTCGTTCAATGAGTTTCAGCGCGTGATAAACAGACAGTTGTTCAAAGTGGAAAACGGCTGAAAACTTTTCCAAAGAAAAATCAAGCGGCATATCGCGTCCGCCGCCGATGGGTACTTGCAGAAAATTGCCCAAAGCCTGATAAACGCGGCGAATGACATCCGGCTCGGGGAAACTGACACGCAACCGCTGGTTGAGTTTGTTCTCATCGGCTTTTTCATACAGCAGCACGGCATACGACTTTTGCAGGTCGCGTCCTGCCCGCCCTGCCTCCTGAAAATAGG
Organism: Bacteroidales bacterium; assembly: GCA_031287245.1. Lineage (GTDB taxonomy): Bacteria > Bacteroidota > Bacteroidia > Bacteroidales > UBA4181 > JAIRLS01. Next base: position 1,185 of record JAITTD010000068.1, on the reverse strand, counting down.
CTTCCAAGGTGTCAGGCGGGTCAATATGGATAACGAAACGCACGTCGGGCTTGTCAATACCCATGCCGAATGCGTTGGTGGCTACGATGATGCGGCAAAGTCCCTCTTTCCACCTGTCCTGCTTTTCCGAGCGCACTTCCGTATTCAAGCCGGCATGATAAAAATCCGCATTGATGCCGTTTTCTTGCAGAAATTTTGCTACATCGCTGGTCTTTCTGCGGTTTCTGGCGTAAATGATGCCGCTTCCGGGAAATCGTTGCAGGGTTTTCAGCAAATAATGCAGTTTATCTTCCGTCTGCCTCACCAAATAGACCAGATTTTTTCGCTCAAAACTCGTTTTCAGCACGTTTGGCTTTCGAAAACGAAGTTTCGCCTGTATGTCGCCCACTACCTTGGCGGTTGCCGTTGCTGTTACCGCCAACACCGGCACTTCCGAAGGCAATATGTCGCGCAGGTCGGCTATTGCAAGGTATGAGGGGCGAAAATCGTAGCCCCACTGCGAGATACAGTGCGCCTCGTCCACCACCAGCAGATTCACCTTCATCTGTTTGACGCGCGTTTGGAACACATCTGTGCCCAAGCGTTCGGGCGACACATACAGAAATTTGTACCCGCCGAAAACGCAATTGTTCAGTTCAATATCCATTTCGCGGGCGGTGAGTCCCGAAAAAATAGCCACTGCCTTGATGCGCAGTTTTTTGAGGTTCTCCACCTGGTCTTTCATCAAGGCTATCAGGGGAGTAACAACGATGCAGATACCATCCATCGCCATGGCAGGCACCTGAAAAGTGATGGATTTGCCGCCGCCGGTGGGCATCAGCGCCAATGTGTCGCGACCTTCAAGCGCCGAGCGGATGATATCCTCTTGCATAGGGCGAAATGTGTCGTAACCCCAATGTTCCTTCAGTATGGCATGAATATCGTACATTCTGCAAATATAGGTATATTTTCAATATTTACAAGTACTTTTTTATTGAAAAACGCACTCGAAGATTTTTTTTTCATGTCATGCGCTTGGAAATCTGAAATTTTTATCTACTTTTGTCCTGTTTTATTTATTTCAGTGATGCAGATAGCCAATCCGATATACGATGTGGTCTTCAAGTTTATGATGGAAGACAGCAAGGTTGCCAAAAAATTCATTTCCGCCATCATCGGCGAGGAAGTGCTCGAACTTGATTTTAC
>JAITTD010000040.1 GCA_031287245.1 Bacteroidales bacterium | reverse complement strand
AGTTTGTCCAAAAATCACTGTATTGATTGCTATATCTTTCATTGCTCTAAATTAATACTCAAAATGCGAACCTCTAAAATTGCGATTTCATATCCAATATGCGAACTTTTTGCTTTATCCTACAAATCATCCAGCGGGCTTTTCACTTTTTTCAACTCCTTCTTGGCTACTTTTGCGTAAATCATCGTTGTTTTCACATCGTTGTGCCCAAGCAACTTTTGAATATAACTGATGTCTGTGCCGCTTTCAAGCAAATGCGTAGCGAAACTGTGCCTTAACCCGTGAATACCAACGTCTTTGTTGATTCTGTCAGCGCCTTTTTGAAAACCTTCTGCACACTTCGTATCAAAAACAATTGAATCAGCCACAAGACAAAGCACAGCCACGTCAGTCCCATTTTCGGGCGACTTATTGCTCATAATGAGCGACTTAAAATGTTCCCGTTCTGCCATTTCTTGCCGGTAAAATTACATAAAGAATTTAACTGTGCAAAAAAAATTACGAATTAAACATTACGAATCACGAATTAATTCGGCTAAGGAACGAAAAATAAATAACATACAGTGGTTTTTCTTTGTGTTCTTAGTGAATTTCTTTGCGCCCCTTGTGGTAAAATAAAACACAAAGTTCACAAAGATATTTCGCTTGCCTTAAAACCCGAAACTTAAAACCCGAAACTTAAAACCCGTTCATCCGTAAAAAAATTTGTTATACTCCTCTTTTGTTTGTATTTTTGTGAAAAAAATGTCAGGAGAATGGATGGTTATTTGGAACAGGAGATAAAGTTTTTGCCCGGAGTGGGACCCGCACGTGCCGATTTGCTCGAAAAGGAAATCAACGTCCGCACGTGCGCCGATTTGCTCTATTACTTTCCCTACAAGCACATTGACCGCACCAAATTTTACGCCATCAAGGAAATATCCGACGTGGACGCCTGTATTCAGTTCCGCGCGAAAATTGCGAGCATGAAAAAGGAAGGTTCGCCCCGCAAGGAAAGGTTAATCATTTGGGTGTCAGACCATACCGGGTCTATGGAATTGATTTTTTTTAAAGGCTTGAAATACCTTTCCGCAAGGCTCAAAGTGGGCAGCGACTACGTGATTTTCGGCAAACCGACATCGTTTAACGGGCGCCTCAATTTTGTGCATCCCGAAATGGAACCTGCCAATCAAAGCGAAGACCGCATTACGGCTGTTTTGCAGGCAAATTACAACACGTCGGAGCGAATGAAAAACGCTTTCATCACTTCGCGGGTTATCGGCAAACTGATGATTGCGCTTTGGCAGGGAATGAAATCACCAATGCCTGAAACCTTGCCTGAATATATCGTGCAGAATCACAAATTATTGCCGCTGCACGATGCGCTGTTCAACATTCATTTTCCACAAAGCATCGTGTTGTTGCAAAAGGCGCAGCAACGGCTCAAATTCGAGGAACTTTTTTGGATACAACTGCGTATGCTGTTCCTGCGCGAAGAGCGAAATGTGACCGTCAGCGGATTTGATTTCAAGCGGGTGGGAGAATATTTCAACCGGTTTTTTGCCGAAAATCTGCCTTTTGAACTGACGGAAGCGCAGAAAAGGGTGATTCGTGAGATTCGCCACGATATGAGCGGCGGCAAACAGATGAATCGCCTGTTGCAAGGCGATGTGGGCAGCGGGAAAACGCTCGTGGCGCTCATGGTCATGCTGATTGCCATCGACAACGGCTTCCAAACCTGTCTGATGGCGCCCACTGAAATACTTGCCAATCAGCATTTCAACACCATTTCACAAATGGTTTCTGCCTTAGGACTGCGCGTAGCCTTGCTAACCGGTTCCACCAGGAAAAAGGAACGGGCGCTCATTCATGAGGCGCTGCTTTCAGGCGATATCAACATTCTCATCGGCACCCATGCTTTGATTGAGAACACGGTGCAGTTGAAAAATCTCGGTTTGGTGGTCATTGACGAGCAGCACCGTTTCGGAGTGGCTCAACGCGCCAAACTGTGGAACAAAGACTCCTGCGCGCCTCACGTATTAGTGATGACCGCCACACCCATTCCGCGAACGCTGGCAATGACGCTTTACGGCGATTTGGACGTTTCGGTAATCGACCAGTTGCCTCCCGGACGCCATCCGGTGGTGACGAAGCATTTTTTTGACAATCGTCGAAACGGGGTATATGATTTCATGCGGCAGCAAATCGCCGCCGGACGGCAAATTTATGTAGTGTATCCGCTCATCAGCGAGTCGGAAAAAATGGATTACAGAAATTTGGAAGACGGATTTGAGCAGATACGCGCTACTTTTCCCGAAGGGGATGGGTACAGCGTCATAATGGTGCACGGAAAAATGCCTGCCGCCGACAAGGATTTGGCAATGCGCCTGTTTAAAGAAGGGAAAACACAGATAATGGTTGCCACCACAGTGATAGAGGTGGGTGTGGATGTGCCCAACGCCTCTGTGATGGTGATTGAGAGTTCCGAACGCTTCGGATTGTCGCAGTTGCACCAGCTCAGGGGGCGGGTAGGACGCGGCGCCGACCAGTCGTACTGCATCCTGATGACATCCTACAAACTCAGCAAAGAAGGGCACGAACGCATCAACACAATGTGCGCCACCACCGACGGTTTCCTCATCGCCGAAGCCGACCTCAAACTGCGCGGTCCCGGCGACATTGACGGCACCCAGCAAAGCGGCGTCCCCTTCCGCCTGCACATAGCAAGCCTCGCCACCGACGGGCAATTGCTGCACTTTGCCCGCAACATTGCCACTGATATTCTGGCAAAAGATTCCGCATTGAGCCAACCGGAAAATCGACTGTTGCTGGAAATGGTCAAGAAACAGTTGAATCAGGAAATGGATTGGCGAAGAGTGAGTTAAACGAATGAACGGAAAAACGGAAAAATGGAAAAACGGAGAAACGGAGAAACGGATGAAAGGACAAACGATTAAACGGAGAAAAGCCCTCGCTGCCGCAGGCACAATGAATCACCATCGTATCACCATCGTATCACCATTGTATCACAACCGTAT
>JAITTD010000137.1 GCA_031287245.1 Bacteroidales bacterium | reverse complement strand
TCGACATTTTCAAGCGGTATCTCTTTGTAACGGATAAACTTGTCGGTATTTGCTTTGATAATACTTGTGGTTTGAAACGGCTGAAAATTAACCAAGGCAATCCGGGTGGTGGAAGCGGTGTGATTCCACACCGTCCATGCGATTCCGATTACTGCCGCAAGAAGGACAACGCCTGTTATTTGTTTTCTTTTTGTCATGACTTTTTTAATTATTCGGCTACTTTCACTAAGGCATATTCGATTTCGGGCTTACCGCGCACACCGCCATCATTACCAACGCCCATCGCGTTGAATTTCAGTTTATATACATTGCCTGCAGGGTCTTGCACCACATAAAAGCGGTCGCGCCTGATGCCTGTTCCGGTGGTTACCCGCCATTCCGAACCGATGGCTACCCTCGAATCAGAAAATGAGAGGGCGTTCAGATGGGCTGCTGTAAACCCATCGTAAGTGACGCCCGCCTCTTCAGCGATGACTTGAACGGATTTAGCGCCTGCGCAGGTGTTTGTATAAACAAAATCGGCATATAAATAAGGCGTTGTGGCGTTGGCGCGAAACGTGCTGTACGTCCATTCAATGTCCCATTTGGTTTTTGCAGGTTCAACCGTCACTTCAGTGCCAGTGGCAAACGATACGTACTGGAAATTGTTTTCCGCATTTTTGGCGATTTGCAGTGTTTTATATTCTGTGTCCACAATGTTGGCGTATTGCAAGGTGTAGCCTCCATTGTTTTGCAGGATGCGGATTTTTTTCCAACTTCCGCTGCCCGGATTGACGATATACACCTTGTTGTTGGCAGCCGTTGCTGAAACCGCCTCGATGACCGTTTTGGACAAATCGCCTTCCACATCGTCAATCACGTCAAAAGTGCCTTGACCGAATCCGAGTTTCAGCACGTTGACCAAATCGACCGTATCGGCAGCCGCTACTGCGGCGAGGTCTGTTTTGTCGATGGCTTTGGCGGTGGCGCCTGTGGTGTTGTTGATGATGACGCGGAAATCAGCGCCGTTGTAAAAACCCAAATCCCACGATGTGCGGGCTACGCTGGTGGCTTTGTTACTGCTGAAATCCATAAAGACCGACAAGCGTGCTGCACTGCCTGTCTCGCCTGCACTGCCTTCCAAGCCATTGAGCGTTAAATTGCTGCCTTGCGAAACAATGTCGGCGAAAGCCAGATGAAGCGCACCTGTAGCGCCCTTCACACCCGGTACAGCCACCTCGGCGATGGTGAACTCAATATTCGTATTGCCTTCCAACAACAATCCGGCAGTTTTGATAACATGAATGGCAGCCGACGTTTCGCCCGCCTTGATAGTGGAAACAAGCGACTGATTAACAGTAGCCGGCTGCGTGGTAAACTCATCGCCATAAACAATGCCATTAGCCGCCACGCTAATAGTTACGTTCACATCCGTATTGACAGCACGGTCGAGCAAAATATTGAACGCGAAGCTCTGCTCGTTCGGCGAAAAGCCAAGTTCCGACGCCTCAAAATTGACGGTGTTGTCCACTTCGGGAAGGGCATCGTCTTTGCACCCTACAAAACACATACTTGAACAGGCAAGTAAACAGATTGAAAAAAATCTCATTTTCATTAGACTAAAATTTAAATTAATTATTATTATTTATTTTATTATTTACCATTGAAACCCGACACCAATAAACCACGAGCGTCCGTAACTCATCTGCAAATCACCTGATGAACTGTGTGCTCCTGTGCCTGCCGAGGTATTTTGAATCCTGGTGACGTCGAATATGTTTTTGATGCCGGCGCTTGCTGTCCAGTATTTCCAAAGCGTTTTGCTGACAGTAAAATCCATCCATGTGAAGGCGCCGGTTTGCGTTTTGGTCGCTTCGCCTGCACTATCCAACTGAAACAGTGGCTTTATGCCGGTATATTTGCCATAAAGGCTCATTTCCAATCCGATTTTTTTGAAACGGAAGGAAACATTTCCATTTACCTCGGGCGACCAGTTGAATATCGGCAAATCGTCGTATTGTGCATCTTCGGCATATAAATTATAACGTCCAATGTACGAAACGCCCAGCGAAACGTGCAGTTGTTGCCACGTGACGGTATTTTCCCACGTGCCGCCTGTGGTACGAAATCGGTCAATATTCACATAAGTGTAATTATCTGTGTTGTTGGCGTCAACCGCTGTGGTAATCAGGTTGTAATAACGGTTGTAGAAACCTGACAGCACTGCGGTGTAGCGTACATCGTTATTTTCGACCCAACGCCATGTAAACGAGCCGGTGAGACTGTTGGAATATTCGGCTTCGAGGTCGGTATTGCCGAAAATATGATGATTGCTGTCCACAAATTTGAAATACAGTTCACGCAAGGCAGGCGCACGAAATCCACGAGCATACGCCAAACGGACATCCATGTCGCTACGCACGTTGAGCAACACATTGATGGATGGAATCATGGGAGGCGCGTCATATACGGAATTGTGGCTGAAACGCAAGCCGGGACGAATATTCAGCCACGCAAGCGGTTTGATTTCTGCAGAAGCAAACAAAGAATAGTCCTCAATGCGTTGTGTACTGTCGATGCGGTCGCCACTGCCCCGGTCGGAACGATATTCCGCGCCGCCTTGAAGTGCCCATATTTTTGAAGGCTTGTACTGCGCTGTAGTGCGAATAAAAGCGGTTTTAAACATCGACAGGTCTTGCTCTCCCTGTCCTACCGTCTTTTTCCGCTCGTTGGTTTCCATGTTGCGTTGCGTGGTCTGCGTTTGGCGACTGTAATTCTGATAAGTCGCGCTGAGATGAGCAGTCCATTTGTCCGTAAATTTGCCTTCCGACAGTAAAGTATGCGTATAGCGAGCTGTGAGGTAGTCTCGGTCTATTGCCATGTTTTTCGCATTCACATCGCCCGGACCGAATATCGTTTCGTTCAGGTAATTGAGGCGATATCTGATGTTCCATTGTTTGGTTTTGTAGCCTATTGAGCCGCCACCAAGCCATTGGTCTTTCGGTTTCCATTCTT
>JAITTD010000128.1 GCA_031287245.1 Bacteroidales bacterium | reverse complement strand
CAATGGGATTCATCCCATTGTTACAATCGTGAGACATAGTGATTCAGTGGAGATACAATTGTATCACCATTGAATCACAACCGAATCACCATTGAATCACAACCGAATCACCATTGAATTATTGAATCGGGTAATTGTACAGGAAATTGTTGCTGCTGCCGACCAGCAGGTTGAATTTGCCACTCAGTTTATCTAACCGTCCTATGGAAAACAGGGTGCTTCCGGTGAGCGGAAAGCCTTTTTGCAGTTCGCCTTTGCTGTTGTAGAGGTATATCAGGTTCTTTCGCGGCGCTACGATGCCTGTTTTCTGGTCGTTGGCTGCAAACTCATAGATGTTAGGACGCATACTGACTGTTTCGTCGGCTGTAATGCTGAAAATGAGTGTTCCATCCTGCCGGAAGGCTTCTATTTTGTCGCCATCGGCAAAGATAAAATCGTTTTGCCTGTCGCCATTCACATCCCGAAAATCGAAGAAATGTGCGGGCGAGTATTTTTTGATGGTTTGCTTGCGGATGCTGCCGTCTGCAAGGGATATGAAATGCAGCGTACCGACAGTATCGGTCATCACAAGGCTTGTGTTGTGCAGTTCAATGGCTGTGTTGTTGCCGACCGGGAAATTGTATTCGGGCTGTGTCCTTGTTCGTCCCTGCCGGTCGAGAATGTACACCTTGTATTTGTCCGCAAAGACGATATAATCCTTATTGTCAGCGCGATGGTGATAAATATCGGTTTGCACCGGATGTTCACTCCGGTTGAACTGCCAGCCGGCAACCATTTTTCCTGTCCTGTCGTAAGTATATACTTTTCGGTCTTCGCAGGCTACCATTATCCTGTAGTCCTTGTTTTTCTCATAATCGAACACCGAGATAGCGCCCACCGCAGGCGCCGGCAGCCGTATGGGATATTTGTCCACCATATTGCCCAGTCTGTCCACCAGGTAGATGTGATTGCGCGTGTTGAACAGCATCTGCAATTTGTTGTTCTTGTAGGCGTCAATCTGACAGACAGCGCTCAGAATAGGGTCTGCCACCGGCGTTTTCCACAAAATGCGCCCGATATTGTTCAGCAGATAGGCAGCGCCGGACATGTCCTGCACAAACACTTCCATTTCGCCGGTGCTGTGGTTCTGCACCAATTGCGGTTTGAAGGCGATTGCCGTGTCCAGCATACTTTCCCACGAGGTTTGCAAGCCGGCAGAGCGTGCTATGGACTCGTTGGACTGCTGTTTGATGAAGATGTTGTTGTACCACATTTCGTTGCTCGTGCTCAACTGGAACACAGCCGCATGAACCTGCGATACGACCTCTTCGGCGGCTTCCAATTCCTTGAAAGCATCGGGTTTGAACACTTGCTTGAAGAAACTGCCGGATTCGGCGGGATTGCAGTAAAACATCAGGTTGCAGCGCGATGCAAATTCGTTGGAAAGCCTGCCGTAGGTCAAATCGGTTTGCAGGCTGGCGTGCAGGGCGGTGTAGTGCAGATATCGTTTGAGATGTTCGGGTGTAGCGCCAAACAGCAGATAATTATCCGCTACCGCACACCACTCGTGCCTGCCTGCGAACAACTGCCCGAAAAGTGCACCCGGCACATCGAAAGGAATGTGATAGGCTGTGAACGACAGTTTTTCATCAAATTGCAGGGCAAAGCGGTTTTCGCTCTGTGTGCCGGTGGCCTCAATGATGCTGTTCTGCCAGTCCTCAATCATCGCAACAGCGGCAGATGTACTTTTGATGCGGAAAAGCGCAAAGACATCCCCTTCCGGCGACAACTGCCCCAGATAGGGATACACCTGCGCCACCTCGTTTTCAAACTGTTCGGCAAAGTCGCGCTGTATGTCCAGGTGGTAAGTATTGGCAATGCGGTCAAGTTCCCGTTTGTACGACAAATCTTTGTTGTTGCCAAGATAAGCGCCGTAGTCGGCGAAATACTGGCTGATTTGCTGGATACCCATCCAAAAAAAGGCGTAAGTAGTGGGAGGCATGGCGTCGGTGATGCTCACCGGAATGGGTTGCTGGTGTTGCAGCGTGGCAAGCCACTGGTCTGACTTGGAATTGCTGGCGGTAAAGCCGTTGAGCAGCAGCAATTCCGGTTTCAGGTTCAGGTCCAAGGCTGTCCAGTCGGCAATATGCACCACCGGAGTGATGGTTTGGAGGCGATCGACGTGCAACAGCGTCTGCGCCATACGGGGCATTTGCGCATAGTTGAGGTAAAGATTGGCAGCCGCGTTTTTGCCGGCAGTGCGCATCAAATCGGCTAATTTGCCCTGCCGCGTAATGTCCTCGCCGCTGTCCAAATGTCGCAAAGCATTTTCGAGCAACAGCGTGGAACGGGAGAAAAGCAGATAGCCTTTGCGGAAAGCATAGGAAAAGTTGAGCGTTGCATCCTCCTTTCGGGTAAAAGCCACGTCGGTAATGGCAGTCTTATCGTATTCGTGGGTGGAAGTCACAGCAATGCCTGCCCAATGCTGCTTGAAGGCATTGCTCAAACGGTCGATTGCCTTGGCGCTCATGCGGATGCAACCCATGAGGCGCATCTCATCTTTGCCCACCGGATGCAGGGAAAACATAAGATGACCGCGCAAAAGATCCGCCATTTCAGGCTTTCTGCTAAAGGCATCCCACTGTTCCAACTCGTCGTTCAGTTGCCCCAGCGAGGCTATTTTGCATAACTGCAACCAGAAAGGGTTTTCCGCCACCAGAGCGTGAAACGAATCCCAGTTGCGAATGTCCACAATAACGCCGGCATCCAAAGGAATGGCGTCAAAATGCTCAACGTTCACCGCTGTTTCTTCTTTCAGCAGCACAAAATACACCGACACGGCAGCCGCCGCTATCGCCAGCACAACTAATAATATGATCAGAAAATTACGCATTTTACAAAAGTAAGAAAAATGATCAACTGTTTGTCATGTAACGAATATTCTAACATAATGCTGATTATAAAAATTATTAAATAAATAATGCTTGTTCTTAACGGCACAAAGTTACATGAAACTCTTGACATTTCCAAGCGCATGCCATGATGAAAAAGTTTTTTTTATTGAATAAATACCACTACTTTTGTCAGACCAAATTCTGCTATAATGTATAAACGCATTACATTAAAGATAGGTTCAAATGTGCTCACCTTGCCGGACGGGCATCCCAACGAACCGCACATAGCCCGTTTAGTGGAACAGGTAGTTGCCTTGCGGGAAAAAGGCATCGAAGTGCTCCTGATTTCGTCCGGCGCGGTGGCTTCGGGACGCAAACTTATCAGTGCTCCAAAGGACAGCGATGCCGTTTCGTGCCGCCAGTTGTGGGCTGCTGTGGGACAGGTGTATCTGATTCGCCTGTACAGCGAACTTTTCACCCGCCACAAAATCATCTGCTCACAGGTGCTGGCTACCAAAGAGGACTTCCGCGACAGACGGCACTTTTTGAATATGCGCAACTGTCTGCAAACCTTGCTGCGCAATCAGGTAGTGCCCGTCATCAACGAAAATGACGTGGTGTCGGTCAATGAATTGATGTTTACCGACAACGACGAGTTATCCGGCTTGATTACCGACATGATGGGCAGCGACGCCCTGATAATCCTGAGCAATATCAACGGAATTTACGATGGCTTGCCGTCCAATCCCGCATCCAAAGTGATTCCGATCATTGAGCCTGAACAAAATACAGCCTCGAAATACATAGCGCCCGTTCAATCCACTTTCGGACGCGGAGGCATGCTCACTAAATTTGCCATCGCCAAGCGAGTAGCAACATCCGGAACGCCTGTGCATATCGCCAACGGCTTTACCGAAAACATTTTGCAGGATATTATCAGCGAAAAAGCCGGTACCCTTCAAACTTGGTTCAAACCCGGACGCAAAACCACTACATTCAAGAAGTGGCTGGCACACTCCCAAACAATGGTCAAAGGAACCGTGCACATCAACCGGGGAGCGCTGGAAAGACTGACAGGGCAGCAGGCAACAAGCCTTCTCCTGGTGGGAGTCACAGCCATCGAAGGCGATTTCATGAGTGGCGACATCGTTTGCATCATAGACGAACAGGGAAAACAGGTAGGATTGGGACGCTCGGAATACAACGCCGACACAGCCCGCAATAAAACAGGCGAACGCAACAACAAACCGCTGATACATTATGATTATCTGTATTTGAACCAAGAATAGCACCCATGTATAACAAGCGAAAAATCATCAACGACCCGGTTTATGGCTTTATCAATCTGCCGTTTCCCATACTGTACGACTTGATAGAACATTCCTATTTCCAGCGTTTGCGACGCATCAAGCAACTTGGGTTGACCACTTTGGTGTATCCGGGCGCCAACCACACCCGCTTTCAACACGCATTAGGCGCCATGCACCTGATGGACGAGGCTGTCAAGTCTCTTCGTTCCAAAGGGGTTGTTATTACAGACCATGAATATGAAGCCGCACTGATAGCCATTCTACTGCACGACATCGGGCATGGACCCTTTTCGCATACCCTTGAAAATCTACTGATAGAGAACGTCCCACACGAAAAAATATCCCTGATGTTCATGCAACAGTTGAACCGCGTTTTCGGGGGCAAATTGGGACAGGCGATTGAGATATTCAAGAAAAAACACCCTAAAAAGTTTCTGTGCCAGTTGGTTTCAGGGCAGTTAGACATGGACAGAATGGATTATCTCAGGCGCGACAGCTTTTTCACCGGCGTCACCGAAGGAATCATCGGATCCGACCGCATCATCAAAATGTTAAATGTATATGAGGACCAACTGGTCATCGAAGCCAAGGGCGTCTATTCCATCGAAAAGTTCCTTTTGGCTCGCCGTCTGATGTACTGGCAGGTCTATCTTCACAAAACGGTCATTTCGGCAGATCAACTTCTGTTGAACATCGTACGGCGCGCCAAAGAATTGATACGCGCAGGCGATGTGCTTTTCGGCACCCCGTCACTGCTCTATTTCCTGCGCGATTTTATTCCCGACAGGCTGAAATATCAATCGTTAACAGTGCTTACCCATTTCGCTATGCTGGATGACAACGACATCGCAGTAGCCCTGAAAATGTGGACTGCACACGCCGATCCGATTTTAGCCGGATTATCCACACGACTGTTAAACAGGCTATTGTATCGCATAGAAATACAAAACGAGCCGTTTTCAGCCGAACGCATTGAACGCCTTGAACAAAAAGCCGCTGCTCAGTACGGCTGCGAACCGGATGATGCAAGTTATTACGTTCCTGCAGGCATTTTGTCCAACAACGCATACAACAACGATCACGGAGAAAGCATTCTCGTCATGCGGAACAACCAACCGATTGATATTGCAGAGGCTTCCGATTTGGGTAATTTGTTCGGTATGTCGAAAGTGGTGGAGAAATATTTCCTGTGCTATCCCAAAGATATGAGTTAATTACGAATTAAAAATTAAAAATTACGAATTACGATGAATCACGATGAATCACAATGAATCACAACGAATCACAATGAAACAGGATGGAAAAATACGATGTAATCATTATAGGTAGCGGATTAAGCGGTTTGGAATGTGCGTACATACTGTCGCGCAAGGGTTATCACGTGTGTGTGTTGGAACAAAACGCACATATTGGAGGTTGTCTGCAAACATTTCGGCGCGGGAAAACCACGTTTGACACGGGGTTTCACTATGTTGGCGGCTTGGAGGAAGGACAATCCCTTCATGCTCTGTTTCGCTACTTTGATTTGCTGGATTTACCCTGGCAAAAGATGGATGAGGACGGCTTTTCGGAAGTCATCATACAGGGTAAATCGTATATGTTCCCATCCGGTCACGAGCGTTTTGCTGACAAAATGGCAGAATACTTTCCCCATCAGCGGCAACAGATAGTGAATTATACCTCATTTCTAAAAAAGGTAGGCGAAAATATCATGAACAGTTTTCAGACCGGGGTCAAAAATGATTTTACGGCTTCCACCTTGTTGGAACGCTCTGCTTATGACTTTTTGCAGAACAGTTTTGATGACCCTCTGCTGATAAATGTCTTGTCGGGAGCGTCATTCACGATGGAATTATGTGCGGAGAAACTGCCTTTGTACGTTTTTGCACAAATCAATAACTCCTTTATCCAAAGTGCTTGGCGTTTGAAAGGCGGCGGCTCTCTCATTGCCGAAAAATTGGCAGACAACATCCGCCGTATGGGTGGAGAAGTGCACACCAACGCAAAAGTGACACGATTCAATGAACACGGGGGACTGATGAAAAGTGTTTGCGTCAATAATGGAGAAGAAATTGCAGGAAAACATTTTATTTCGAGTATGCATCCGGCGCTGACGCTTTCCCTGATACCCGAAACGTCCAACATCCGAAATATTTACCGCAAACGCATCAACAATATGGAGAACACGCACGGTATATTTACAGCGCATTTGCAGTTAAAGCCGGATACCGTCCCTTATTTAAACAGAAATATCAATATATTTAACGGTACGTCCCCATGGAATGACGCGGGAGTGCGCAGTTCGGGTACAACGGCAGCCTTAGTCAGTTTCCAGATGCCGAAAAGCGGCGGAGCATACACCTCCAATATAGACATACTGACTCCCATGCTGTGGCAGGAAGTTGCCCAGTGGGCTAACGGAAGAGGAGCCGCCTACAGCGCCTTCAAAGCGCAGAAAGCCGAAGAATGTGTTCATTTGGTTTCCAAAAGATTGCCCCATCTGAAAGACAGTATTGAACGGATATACACCAGCACCCCTTTGACATACCGCGATTATACGGGCACATACGAAGGCTCGGCTTATGGTATCCGAAAAGACTACAGCCATCTGGTTTACACCCTGCTTTCGCCGCAAACGCAGATTCCCAATCTGTTGCTGACTGGGCAAAACCTGAATCTGCACGGAGTGCTGGGCGTTTCGATGACTTCCTTTTTCACCTGCGCAAAATGGGTAGGGATGGAAAGTTTGATAAAAGAGTTGGAAAACGGTGGTCCGGTTTATCCAAGATAGCCCTTCAACAACTTACTGCGCGAGGTGTGCCGCAAGCGCCGAATGGCTTTTTCCTTTATCTGGCGAACCCTTTCGCGCGTAAGACCAAACTTTTCGCCGATTTCTTCCAGCGTCATCTCTTGGGTTCCTATTCCGAAAAAGAATTTTACAATGTCGCGTTCGCGCTCGGTGAGCGTAGCTAATGCGCGGTCTATCTCGCGTATCAAAGATTCGTTCATCAGTGCGCGGTCGGCTACGGGTGAGTCGTTGTTGACAAGCACG
>JAITTD010000241.1 GCA_031287245.1 Bacteroidales bacterium | reverse complement strand
TGGCATAGAATGAAAACGGTTTGACGGTTTTTATCTGGTATTCGGCTCTTTTTATTTCTATTTCAATATCGGTTGAACAATCGAAGGAACGGGAATCTATGCTCAGGGAAAAAGAGTTGGTTCGGCTCTCTGTTCTCAGTTTCAGCACTGAATTGTCAGGTATCACTAATGGTCTTACCGTTAGATTATGCGGTGCGATGGGCGAAATGATAAAATTTTTAGCATCCGGCGCCACGATAGGTCCGCCTACGCTCATCGAATAAGCCGACGATCCGGTTGGGGTGCCGATAATCAAACCGTCTGCCCAATAGGAATTGAGAAATTCATCATTGCACCATACATGAACTGTCACCAAGCCCGATTTCTTTTGTATCACTACATCGTTCAGGGCATAGGGGAAATCGCCCAAATCGGCTGTGCTGCTTACATACAGCAGGCTGCGTTCTTCTGTTGATAACTCACCGGCAAGAAGTGATTCGATGGACTGTTGCAAATCCTGTTCGGCAATGGTTGCCAAAAAACCGAGGCGCCCACTGTTGATGCCTGCAATAGGTATCCCGCTGTTTCTCACATAATTAACAGATTCAAGAAAACTGCCGTCACCCCCTACGCTAAAAAAATAGGATACACCTTGGGGAATATCCGCGTGCGAAGAAAACGTACCGGAAATTTGCGCTAATGTTTCCGACGAAGATTGCAGGAACTCATACAGTTGCCGGTGCAGAAGTATCTCAACACTGTGTGCTTTTAATATCCGGATGATATTGCCAATCAATTCGGCATTTCGCCCGTTCAGTATTTTCCCGAAAATTGCTATCGACCTGTTCATTTTGATCTGTAATTATTCATTTTCTTCCGGTCCATCCAATTCATTTTCATCGGTTTGCATCGACTTTCCCAATTGAAAAGCGGGCGGCACCGGTGCTTTTTTTATCTTCTTGATGGATATGTTTTTGTAATGTTTCCAACGTTTGCCTGCAAATTTTAAGCCGTCTTGCCGCATATCCGGACCATAATAGGCGTATTGCCCAAACAGATAAGGCTCGGTGGGCGCCAAATGGTCAAATTCAATCCTGTCCTTAGCTTTATTGTATTCCAGATACATTGTTTCCTGTGACGAAAACTCAAAAATAAGCCGATGTTTAGTCCATCCGTTCATTTCGATAATCGGAGCGCCAAATTGAACCGTTGTTCCGTTTTTACCAAAAGCAAGCACTTCAACGATTTTCTTTTTGGTATCCAAAGTGTTCAAATCAACTCCCAAGAGAGTGTAATATCGTTCTCCATCCAGGGCGGTTTTAGCAGGAATGATTCTGTAATACAGTGCGCCAAACCACTGATCGGATGTAAGTTCTTTTTTTTCAGGATATTCAATGCTGTCGGACTGGTCTGTCAGCCAGATTACAGTGTTTTCGGTTGTTTCGGATGGAATCACAATCAGTCCGTAATGACTTTGGGTGCCATCAAGAAATGAATGGTTCCAGTTGATGAGTCTGAATTTTTTGTCGGGCGAATACAGTTTGCCGATCATTGTTAACGAATCAAATGGATAGAGGAAAGCAGCCGGTTGCCGAAGCGCTTCGGCAAAGAGTTCTTCCGCTTCATGGTGCTTCTGCATGGCAAACGAGTCATTGTTTGATATTCGTAACTCATACATTATCTTCATAATACGTGCCTCTACTTCCACTAAATGATGGACTGATTCCGTTGGTTCTTGAGCAGCGAGTCCCTGCACGCCGAAAACTCCTGCCAGCAGCAGAAACGAAAAAAGATTTCGATGAATGACAGTGCTCAACATTATTTTCAGCGTTTCAACAGATTTAAACAGTCAAAGAGAGGCACGCGGTAATTTTTTCCAATGGCAAGCGTGCTTACATTCTCATGCGTTTTAATCACAACAGAGTTATCCTCAATGCAATCAATATATTTAAGGTTGACAATAAAAGAACGGTGAATGCGTATAAAACGGTCATTAGGAAGTTTTTCACTAATGGCTTTCATGGTAGAATGAAATGTGATTTTTTCGGTCAGCGTGTTAACGACAATGTAGTTTTCCATTGCCTCAATCCACAAAATATCAGCATATTTAAGTTTTACGAGGGTAGCGTTGTGCTTAATGTAGATTTCGTCATTGGTTTCTGCCAACTTTTGTTTGTCCATTTTATTCTGCACTTTTTGTATCGCTTTTGCAAAACGAACAAACGAAAACGGTTTGAGCAGATAATCGGTAATATCGTAATCGAAGGCGTTGACCGCATATTTTTCTTTTGCCGATATGATGATAATTTGTGGAAGTTTTTTTTCTAAATTGAGAAAATCAATTCCACTCATCTCGGGTAACTCAATATCAAGAAAAATTAAGTCTATTTGCTTGTTGGATTGCAGCACATCCCGAGCCTCCACCGCATTTGACAAGGAATGTAGCAGGCATAAGGATTCTGTCTTCGAAATAAATAATTCCATCAGATTTCTGATAAAACTGTCGTCATCAATTATAATACAATTTATCATGGATGCTATATAATTGTCAAAAGTACAACTTTTTTAGAATAAAGAAAAATTTCATCTTTTTTTGGTGCATTATTTTATGAAACGATGAAGGATTAATTCGGACTTTTTAACCGATTGTTGCAGCCATTGTGCCTGTAATACAGCCTTTTCGGTTTCGCTTAGCGACAGGTTGATTCCGCTCTTTTTCAGTTCACCTGTCAGATAGTGTAGCGCTATACCCGCTGAAACTGATATGTTCAGACTTTGTGTGAAGCCGTACATCTGTATTTGCACGTGTTCGTCAGCCTCATTCAGCAGTTCGTCGGACACTCCCCGATGCTCGTTGCCAAACACTATGGCGCATTTGCCTTTGCTAAGGTCAAGTTCGTGCAGGGGCTTGCTGTCTTCACGCAGCGAAGTTGCCACAATCCGGTATCCGTTAGTGCGCAATTGGCTCACGGCTTCGGCATATCCGGTATGTTTGTGAAGCGTGAGCCATTTGTCTGCGCCCTTCACCACCATCGGGTTGATTTGATACGGGTTGAACGTTTCGATGATATGCACATCCTGCACGCCAAAACAATCGCAGGTACGCAACACAGCGCTTGCATTCTGCGGTTGAAAAATATCTTCCAGCAACACAGTAAGATAGCGAGTGCGTTGTGCCAGAATTGTTTCCAATTTGTCGCATCTCATTTCGGTGACGTAATTCTTTAATATCCTGACGATTTCTTCTTCCTGCATCTGATTTTTCAAACCTTTTGCTCAATCAATAAAAGTCCTGCAATGCTTCTTTTGATGTATCTCCAAATCCGGACAAGCCGAAATCAAAGTTGAAACAATCCATATTTGTGCTGAATTTTCCATCGTTTCCACGTTCTACCTTTTCCATATTCTTCTAAATTTTATTTTTGGTGTAAGTTCCTGTGATTGATGTCGCGGAACTTGATTTTTTTTGTCTGTTATCGGACTTCATTGATTAATTACCTGCAAAGATAACTATTTTTCCAATACCTGCAAAATTTTCTCTCAAAAGTTAATCATTTTTTGAGGCGCTATAGCCCGTAAGCCCCAACGGGGCGAAATCGTTGGTTCGCCTGTGATAACGCCTTGTAGAGACGTTGCGCGCAACGTCTCTACGTTTTGATACCGCTACATCTCACAGGGCGATGCCAGTACTAATGATACAGGCTCTTTCAGAGCGGTTTAAATCTTCCAAACACGACTGGCTGTTCCCTTGTCAGGACACTATTATTGCAACAATGTTGCAATAATAGTGTCAGTCGTAATAAAACGCCGACTTCGATAAAATTTTGTTTATCCAAAAATTTTGCTTACTTTTGCACTTGATAAAAAAAGAACTGAATTTTAATTAAAAAGTCTATCAAAAGGAGATAGACGTTAAACTTAAATTTTAAAATGAAAAGGTATTTAATGATTTTAGCCGTGATTGTATTCACCGTACCTTCATTTGTGTCCTGCAAAAAGGATAAAACGGATAATTTGGAATGGAGTCCAATACAAGAGTCCAAGTTTGTGACAGAAGGCTACAATTTTCAATTTGAAGGAAAAACAATTACAGGTGAACTGTATGTTGAGGTAGAGGATTTGGAAGGTAAGGTAGCGACAGTTGAAGTCGCAATTAGAGATGCAAAAGTCAATGGCTCATCAATTGGAGGGGATTTCATCTGGGCAGAAATCATAGATAATGGTAATTTTGTTGGAATAGATGATGATTGGACTGGCGCCTATGATTCACAGATGGATGAATTAGAAAAAGAGTGGTGTGACCTGATCGACAGATTGGTGCTAAAATACAAAGGGGTCTAAACATACGGCATCTACAAATGGTGCTACATTCAGTTTTCAAACAGACCCTATTCTTGGTACAGTAGAAGTGCCTTATAGAGAATTTTAAGTTAGAACGGATTGATGATTTTCAGTTGTTTTTCTACTATCAAACCATGATGCAAATCTTCGGAATAAAGGGTGTTACAATCTGCTTCGAGAGCCGAAGCGACAATGATACTGTCGAAAAGAGAAAAATCGTAACGGTTAATGAGCGTTTTAGCCCTTTGCAAAGTGGTAAAAGTAACTGGTTGGACAAGACATCCATCCAAATCAGACAAGCAGATTTCCAATATTATCTGCTTGGGGTATTTGAACAGACGTCTGGATATGTTCAGGTATTCCGAAATCACTTGCGAAGATACAACCGGCGAAAGTTTGATGAGTTCAACTGCCTTATTGCATTTTACTGGATAGTCCGTTGATCGAAGATAGATAAAAACATTGGTATCTACCGCAAATTTACTTCGTCTTTCTGAAAAAACGGACTCTTTACTTCCCCGAAACTTTAAACCTGAAACCCGAACTCTCCCCAATCTCTATATTTATATCGTTCCGGATATTTTTCGAGTTTGGCTTTGGGCACAATTTTATATGTAGCCGGTGCTACTTTAACGCTGACTAAATCTTTTTTCAAATTGTCGTTCCTTTTTGCTGTGCGCAAAACTGCCATTGCGTTTTCGCGCATCACTTTCTAGTTCATGTCTGTCCAAGGTTCAACCATGGATTCGTTGTGATATATAGGAATTGTCCGTAAATAACCTTCACTGTTCATAGATAAAAAAGATTAACCCACATTGCAGCTTCCCTCCTGAATTTTGTTAAAAAATGTTAAATTTTTGGCGATTTTAGGGGTAAAAATGCTTATTTTTTGGCGATTTGGCGAGGGTCGATTTTCTATCACATTGATAATCAGCAGCAGCATTTTT
>JAITTD010000118.1 GCA_031287245.1 Bacteroidales bacterium | reverse complement strand
CGCGCCTGGACAAACTGATGAGCGTGTTTGCGCAGGAAAACTTTACGGACAACAGTGGAATCATCAAGTTGTACAACCACGAAACGGACGATGAGGATATAAAAGCGATGACGGATATTCTGCATCACGTGGGCACCGACCCCGAAGAGCGCAAGGAGTTGGACAATGAAATGGAAGCACAGCGCACATATAAAGAGTGGTTCGGCGAAAAAGATAAGATCATTGCCGAAAAGGACGCTGCCCTTGTCGCTGAAAAAGCCAAAGCCGATGCTGCCCTTGCCGCCAAGGACGCCGCTCTTGCCGAAAAGGATGCCGCCCTTGCCGCTGAAAAAGCCAAAGCCGATGCCGCTCTTGCCCGCATCGCTGCATTAGAAGCAACAGTGCAGCAAACAAAAAATAACAATTGATTTCATCTTCGTAATCCGAATGTTGACAGAAGCAAAATTTATGCACACTTGGCAATCTGGAAATTTTCATCTAATTTTGTCGCTCAACATTTGAAAAATATGGTCAAGAGAGATTCCTGTAAATGGTTTGCTGCGATGCTGTTATGTAGCCTTATGGCTTTGGATCATCCTGTTGGTGCGCAAATACCCATCCCTGCGCCCGGTGAAAAAGTGCTTATCAATAAAGGCTGGATAGCCCGTCGGGCGAATGAAGTCCGCATAGACGGCAACCGGCTGACATCCACGCCATGGTCAAGTGAAGGATGGATGCCTGCTCGCGTTCCCGGAACGGTGCTCACCACGCTGCTTGACAACCGGCTTTTCCCCAGCCCCGAATACAGCATGAATAACGAACTGATCCCTGATATCTATCACATCGGCAAGGATTATTACACCTTTTGGTTTGTCACCCGCTTCCAGTCGTCTGCTACGCCGCAAGGCAGGCATGTTTGGCTGAATTTCAGAGGAATCAACTACAAAGCGGATATTTTCCTGAACGGCAAACGCATCCATACCGACACGCACGAGGGGATGTTTCTCAGGAAACAGTTTGATATTACGGATTATCTGCACGGACAGGGCGAGAATGTGCTGGCAGTGCTGGTTTATCCGCCCGATTACCCGGGCAATCCCAATGGCGGACAAGGGGGCGACGGCATGATTGCCCGCAACAACACCATGCAGTTTACGCCCGGATGGGATTGGATTCAGCCTGTGCGCGACCGCAATACGGGAATATGGGACGAGGTTTCCATCACAGCCACCGGCGATGTCAGGGTGTTGCACCCGTACATAGTCACCAAAGTACCCGGTGTTCGCCAGCCCGATGGGACACAGAAGGATGCCATCGTGAAAACGACGGTTGAAGTGGAAAACCTCTCCGACGCGGTGCAAAACGGCACGCTTGTCTGCGAAACCAATGGGACGAAATTGACGCAGTCTGTATCGCTGCTGCCTCGCGAGAAGAAGATTGTCACCTTGAAGGACATAACGGTGAAACAGCCCCGTTTGTGGTGGCCCAACGGTATTGGACGGCAGGAATTGTACGATATGCAGATTTCTTTTACGCAGGCGGGAAAAACCAGCGACCAAAGCCGGTTGCGCTACGGCATTCGCGAAATCACGAGCGACAAATGCCCTGACACGGGCGGGCGGCGCTTTTTTGTCAACGGGCAGAAAATATTTATCACGGGAGGCAATTATATTGCGTCCGACTGGCTGCTGCGTCTGTCGCCTGAGCGCTACCGTGCGGAGATACGCTATCACGCCGAGATGAATGTGCGCATGATTCGCGTTTGGGGAGGCGCCTTGCTCGAACGGCCTGAATTTTACGACCTTTGCGATGAATACGGCATCCTGGTATTTCAGGATTTGTGGGGCAGCGGCGATTGCAACGGCGCATGGACAGACCCGCTCAAATTGGAATCCCGCGAACGGCGCTGGGAATACCCCGATAATCACCGGCTTTTCCTCGCTTCCGCAGAAGATCAGGTGAAAATGATACGCAACCATCCCAGCCTTTGCCTGTGGTGCGGCGCCAATGAGTGGCCCCTCGCCGGAGACATTGACAAAACCTTGAAAAACGAACTGTTCCCTCGTTTAGACCCCGAACGTTTATTCGCCAGTTACTCCACCGACACGCTCTTTACGCGGAATACGATAGGAGACGTGGGGGATGGACCTTACGGAATTCAGGAACCGGAATGGTTTTTCACCTTTCGCTCCACGCCTTTCAACCCCGAAGCAGGTTCTGTAGGTACGTCCGAAATAGAAAGCATGCGGGAGATGATGACCGAAGAAGAATTAGCGGGCTTTCCCCGTCAGGGCACAAGAAGAATCCATCCGGCATGGATGTATCACAAAGAATTGGGCTACAACGGGCATATAGAACGCTACGGAACGGTGACAGACATTGAAACCTACTGCAAGTATGCGCAGGCAGTCAATTACACTCAGTACCGCAGTTTCATGGAAGGTTGGGCGTCCCATTCGTGGGAATGGTACACCGGCATCCTGATTTGGAAAACGCAAAACCCATGGACCTCCCTTCGCGGGCAGATGTATGACTGGTATCTGGATGTGAATGCCTCGCTTTACGGAACACGCAAAGGATGCGAACCGCTGCATCCACAGTATAACATAGTGAGCAGGCAAATAGAACTGGTGAATATCACACTGAACAGGTACGACCGCCTGAAACTGACGGCACAGGTCTATAAAACCGATGGAACGATAGCGTGGGAACAGACAGAAAGCGTGTCGATAGACGCCAACACGGTAAAACGATTGTTCACAGTGCCCGAACCACCAGACGTGCAAGGGGTGTATTTCCTAAAATTAACACTGAGCAATGGCGACAAGCCGACAAGCCCCAATATTTACTGGCTGACGACCAAAGAAAAGGATTTTTCCGGTTTGGCTACCCTCCCTCCCTCACCACAGATTGTAAAGGCAAATATCAAACAAACCGGCTCGGAATATACAGCAACGCTGCATTTGGAAGCCAAAAAACAAATCAGTTTTTTCAATCGAATCAAGGTATTCGACAGGGAAACAGGAAAAAGAATCCTCCCCGTTCACTATTCGGACAATTACATTACCCTGATGCCGGGCGACCAACAGGATATACGACTGGACTTTTCTACCTCCATTCCCGCAGAACGGATACAGATTGTAGTGGACAGTTGGACCAACAGTCGGGTGGAATGTCATTCGGTTTTCCGGTAACCCGAAATAAGTGAAGGCTAAATGTGTTTTTCCAATTGTCAATTGTCAATTTTTTACAGCCCTTTATTAACCGTATACTTCAGCTTACGGAGGCGGGACGCACTCACAACCGTTCCATCACGGCGTACATGCGCTTCATTGCGCAGGTCTTTCAGATTGATACGAATATTTAATTTTTCCATCACATTTTATTTATTAATTGGTTCGATGAGTATTTGTGTGGAAAGAGGTCTAAATTACCATGAAAAAACAGAATTGCGATTTTGAAATTTTCAGTATTTCTGTACCCTCTTCCTATCGTTTTCAGTTCTTGTATTGCGCCGTTTAAACGCTCGGCTCTTGCGTTGTTTGCACCTGTTTTCATGGCATTTATTATTCCCTTTTCGTGCCTTTCAAACATCTCTACTGCATCATTTATCTCCTTGATATTAGCCTTTTTAGCATTTTGTTTCCACATATAAAACAGCGATAATGCCGCTTGAGGTGTTTGTCTGTAAAGGATATCTCGAAAATTTTCCTTTACTCGCCAAGCCCTTGACACCTCATAATTACTGTCGTTTATTGAATTGAATTTGAAATACTGTTCGTCTCTGTTCGTCTGTAAAATTTGCCGTATCCTTGAGAAAAAGCCATTTTGTTGTGCGCAATTCTTCGTGCTGTTTGACCTCTCGTTTGCGACATTTGTCTACTGCCTTGTTCAAATATCCTACACAATGAAATGGATCGTGACAATGTAAAGCATTTGGAAACCACGTGTTTATACCTTTGATGAAAGGCTGCCACGTTTGACAAAGCTCTTCCACACTTTCACCGCTCCGTCCTTCAATCACATCTATCACGATTCCAGTCTGTTCATCGGACAAAATGCTTATATAATCATGTCTTTTGTGAACCGCTTTTTCGTCAATAATAGTAACGCGCATTCGGGTCGCGACGGGACATCCCAATTTTTACTGCGCGGTGCATTACTCTATGAACTTGACTAAAACTAATGCGCAGTAAATCAGCAGTTTTAGTCTGACTTTTGGTCGCCTGCAAGGTTTCTATCGTTTTTTTCGAGCAATACGGTCATTCGCTCATAGTCTTCTGTCCAAGGTACTGTTACTGTCTTGAAAAAACCGTTTTCGGACTTGTAACGAGGTAATTGTGCTACAAGTCTTGTACTGCTACAAATCTAAAAGGCGCCACTTGCGCTCTTTTCTGTGGTCA
>JAITTD010000198.1 GCA_031287245.1 Bacteroidales bacterium | reverse complement strand
AGAGAACAATCATTCTTTACCCGTCAGCACGACCGTAAATGTTTACGGCGACAGGTATATTGCCTCGCTGATGAGCAGAACGGTGAAGTCCTCAAAGTTGGGTGCTGAAGGCAATTTGACCATAGACTGGGGATTGGTGGATAATGAAGCGGTGCAATACACGACAGTATATTTCAAGGACTATACCGATCCGTTATCTCCGGTAAATAACAACATTCAAGTGGAGAACACGGAAGACCAAACCGTAATTCCCAATGTAAAAGCGGGAGAAACGTTTTCTGTGGTCACCACGTTTTTGCCCGAAGGCGCTTTAGATGCTGTTGAATCTTTACCGCTGGAATATACCATTTTGGAATGAAATTTTTGCTTTCATGACTGACGGCGATGCCCGGAAAGTATTTGGAGTACACTGCGCCATGGAATAACATATTCACAATCAAAAATTCGGCTGCACAGAGTTTTAGGCTGTCTGCGGAATTTTGACTGTAATGTTGCAATCCCTTTTCACTGTGTTCCATGGCTCAGGATGCTCTGTTGATTACAAAGATTTGAGGAGACCGAATATTTTTTTGAAAATATGCGAGAAATATATTTATTTTGCAGGTTTTTAGAACCCGTTTAGAAATGCCTCAAATTTCTGTTAAAGGGCGGATTATGCCGCCTTCCCCCATCCGCAAGTTAGCGCCTTTTGCCGAAGCCGCCAAAAGCAAAGGTATCAAAGTATATCATCTGAATATCGGAAATCCCGACCTTCCTACGCCCCTTATCGGAATGGAAGCGGTGCGGCACAATCAATTGAGTACGGTGGAATACAGCCACTCGATGGGTATTGAATCGTTGCGTCGCCGCTGGGCACAATATTATCAGGAAAAAAACATCATGGTTGACCATAGCCAGATAATGATCACCAACGGCGGTTCCGAAGCCATTTCAATGACAATGATGGCTTGCCTGAACCACTACGAGGATGTGCTGGTGCCTGAGCCGTTTTATGCCAATTACTACGGCTTTTCAACTGTGGCGGGCATCGTTTTCAAACCGGTGAAATCGGACATTGAACATGATTTTGCCATGCCGCCGGTGGAAGAATTGGAAAGCCTCATCACCCCGGGCACCAAAGCCATCATGATTTGCAACCCCAACAACCCGACCGGCTATCTGTATTCGCGCTCCGACCTCGAAAAATTAGCGGAAATCGCCCTGCGCCACGACCTGTTCCTTATCTCGGACGAGGTGTACCGCGAGTTTTGCTATGACGGCAACGAACATTATTCCATCATGCAGATAGCAGGCTTGGAAAATCACGCGGTGCTGATTGACTCTATGTCCAAGCGGTTCAGCGCCTGCGGCATACGGGTTGGCGCCTTGGTGACGCGCAACAAAGAACTGATGGCAACCGTGCTGAAATTCGCCCAGTCGCGATTGAGTCCCCCTTCTTTCGGGCAAATTCTTGCCGAAGCGGCTTTGGATTCGCCGCCCGAATACTACGAAGGCATTTATACCGAATACATCGAACGGCGGAACACCTTAGTCAACGGGTTGAACCATATTCCGGGCGTGTACAGCCCCATGCCGAAGGGCGCTTTCTACACTATGGCAAAACTGCCGGTGGACAATACGGAAAAATTTGCCCAATGGATTCTGAGCGACTTCCAATATCAAAATCAAACAGTGATGCTGGCGCCCGGTTCGGGCTTCTACGCCACGCCCGGATTAGGCAAGGACGAGGTGCGGCTGGCTTACGTCATCAACAAAACCGACATCGAACGTGCGCTGGAATGTCTCGAACGTGCGCTGGAAGTTTACCCGGGCAGAAAATAATTTTGTGCCTTTCGTATTCATTTTCTCAAAAGAAAATGCTTACTTTGCAAAAAATATCACGAACGTGGCAAAGAATGAATACATAACAATAACTGATTATATATCAGGCATTGGAGTAAATGCAACTCCCGAAGAAACGGAGGCTGTTCAAGTATTTTCCAAACAGTTGGTAGAGGATTATGGCTATCCGAAAACACATATTCAAACGCGACCACAACACCGTGTAAAAATTCGTCCTTCTGATACAAAAAAAGAATATCCTGTGGATATTGCAGTATTTACAAGCGATGCCAAAACAGATGAAAACCTGTATATTGTAGTAGAATGTAAAAAGAAAAACCGCAAGGACGGCAGAACGCAACTTGAAAATTATTTAACGCTTTCAACCGCATATCTGGGAGTTTGGTTTAACGGCGAAGAGCGTTTTTTTCTGCATAAATTCGTAAAGCCCAACGGCGAAATCTATTTTGAAGACATACCCAATATACCCCAGTATGCGCAGCGATTGGAAGATATTGGTTTGTATAAAAGACAGGATTTAAAACCTACGCACAACCTGAAAGCCATTTTCAAATCTATCCGTAACCATTTGGCTGCCAATACGGTTGGGGCAACTCGCGATGAAATTCTTGCACAACAACTGATTAATATCATATTTTGCAAAATATATGATGAAAAATACACTGCCCCTGACGATATTGTAAAGTTCCGCGCAGGTATCAATGAAAAACCAAAAGAAGTGGAAAAACGCATTTTGGATTTATTCAATGAAGTAAAAACAAATATGCCGGAAGTAATAGACACCGAAGATAAAATAACTTTGGACACAAATTCATTATTGTTCATTGTAGGCGAACTGCAAAACTATTCGTTGATGAGTAGCGAGCGTGATGTGGTTGCCGATGCTTTTGAAACCTTCATCGGGCACGCCCTAAAAGGCGGACAGGGACAATTTTTTACGCCCAGAAATGTGGTTAGGATGATGGTAGATATATTGCAACCCACCGAAAATGACAAAATCATAGACCCTGCTTGCGGTAGTGGCGGCTTTCTTATAGAAACATTGAAATCTGTTTGGGAACAAATTGACGATAAATACACAAAATTAGGATGGAGCGAGGCTGATAAAAGCAAGAAAAAAATGGAGACCGCAACAAAAAATTTCAGAGGGATTGATAAAGACTATTTTTTGAGCAAAGTAGCCAAAGCCTATATGAACTTAATGGGCGATGGAACGACTGGGATTTTTTGTGAAGACAGTTTGGAAAACCCGAAAAATTGGCATTCGGAAGCAAAAACAAAAATTGAATTGGGAACTTTTGATTTGTTGCTGACCAATCCACCATTTGGCAGTAAAATTCCCGTTGTTGGAGTTGAAAAAATGAAACAATTTGAAGTCGGATACAAATGGAAACGTGATAAAAACAGCGATAAATGGGTTAGAACAGACAAAATTAAAGAACAGGAAGAACCACAAGTTCTATTTATTGAACGTTGCTTGTCGTTATTGAAAGATGGAGGAAGAATGGCTATGGTTTTGCCAAGCGGAATATTAGGGAATGAGCAGGAAGAATACCTGCGACAGTATATTTTGAGCAAAGGCAACTTATTTGCCATAGTAGAACTGCCCTTTGAAACTTTTAGTCCGAATGTTACAATTAATACCAATGTCCTTTTTATTCAAAAGAACACAACTAAAACAAACAATATATTCATTTCAATAAATGAATATTGTGGACACGATAAAAAAGGGAGAGCGGTTGATAATGACGACATTCCAAATGTAGCAGAACATTATCGTAATAAAACAATAAATGACAACAACTTTTTTATAAAATCGGATTTGTTGGAAAGTAGTTTTATTGCAAAAAGATACTTGCAAAAATATATTACCAATACAGAAAAAATAGAAAGTTCAAAATTCAAAATTGTGCATTTTAACGATATTATTACATCTGTCCACAATGGAGCAAATATTGATGACTCTTCTATTTATGTAGAAAAAAAACAAGGTATTCCTTATATTCTTGTAAAAACAATAACAAAAGAGGGTATTAATTTTGAAAATTTGAAGTATATTAAAAGTTCATTGACCGAAAACAGAGATGTTATTAAAAACACAGTTGATGAAAATTCTATTGTAATGACCAGAGCAGGAAACTCAGGAATTGCCGCTAATATTCCACCCGATTTGATCGGTGGTGTTGCTTCCGGTTTTCTTATTAATATTAAAATCAAAAAAAATATAGACCCCTATTACATTGTTTCATTTTTAAATTCGGAATACGGACAAATGCAATTAGAACGAATTGCGAGTGGCTCAATTTTACAAAGTATCCGTTCTTCCGATTTGAAACAAATAAAAATTATTTTGCCGCCAAAAGAAATTCAGCAATCAATCGGCGGAAAACTGAAAGAGGCTGTTTATTCCGCAGCAGCAGCAAGGGCAAAAATTGAAGAAGCAAATAGTAATATTTTAAATCTCGCATAAATAATGTATTCACTCAATTAAATTGTTATGAACAACAATAGCATAAGCAGACGTAAGTTTTTAGGTTATTCCGCATTGGGATTAACCGGATTGACCATTCTTCCAAGTTGGACGATGGCAAATGGCGTGAAAATGGCGCCAAGTGACAGAATCGTGTTGGGCTTCATCGGTTTGGGACAACAGGGATGCTCCGATTTTGGCAGTTTTTCGCAATGCCCCGGAGTACAAGTGGTGGCAGGTTGCGATGTAGAATCGCTCAAACGCGAGCGCTTCAAAAAAAGGGTAGAAGCCTGGCAAAAATCCCAAAACGTGAACCAGCGGTGCGACACCTACGAATTCTATCAGGATTTACTCAACCGGCGGGACATAGACGTGGTGTCCATCGCCACGCCCGACCACTGGCACGCTTTGGCGACTATCCACGCGTGTCAGGCGAAAAAAGATGTGTATGTGCAGAAACCCCTGGCATACACCATCACCGAAGGCTTGAATATGGTGAAAGCAGTGCGCGACAACTGCCGTGTGCTGCAAATCGGCAGCCAGCAACGTTCCGATAAAGAGTTTCAGCAGGCTATCGCGCTGATACGCAGCAGAGCGCTGGGACACGTGGAAACCATTTTCGTTAAAGTAGGCGACCCGCCAAGACCGCTTGACCTGCCCGAACAGCCTATCCCAACAACCCTCAACTGGAATCAGTGGCTGGGACCGCTCAACAATCCCGCTGTTCATTATCATCCCGACCTGTGTCCCCCTATTTCGCTCAAACCCGAGCAGAATGAGAAACTGTGGGGCGCGTGGCGCTGGTATCGCGAAACAGGCAACGGCTTCACTGCCGACTGGGGCGCTCATATGTTCGACATCGCACAGGCTGCCATCGGTATGGATGGCTCCGGTCCGTCCGAATTTATCCCCAAAGGCTTTGGCGGCGCCCGGTATCTGACTATGAAATACCAAAATGGCATTGTAATGACCGAACAGCCTTTCAGAGAAAACGACAAATCGGGCATCAACGGCATCAGTTTCAACTGCACCAACGGCTGGCTGAAAGTGGCACGCGGATACATCGAATGTTCCGATCCGTCGCTTCTGGCTAAGGCAGAATCAAACGTGGCGCCGGGGCAATACGAGGTCAGTTCGCCACACATGCAAAACTTTCTGGATGCTGTACGCTCGCGCAAAAACCCCATCGCGCCGGTGGAAGTAGGATGCAGCACCAACACGCTTTGCGTCATTGCCAACATCGCCACCGAACTGCAACGTCCGGTGAAATGGGATCCTGCCCTGCTGAGTTTCGGCGATGACAAAGAAGCCGCCAACCACCGGCTGTACAAATATCAGTACCGCACCGCTTATACGATATAAAGCGCATCGTAAAACCGGCACCATCATCCACGAATGACGACACGTTGTTCGTGGATTTTTTTTGCGGTACTCTTTTCTTCCCGCAGAATGGGTTATCAATCAATAAATTGAAAAAATATCAAAATAATTTGTCAAATAATAAATCATTCATCGTAAATTTGCACTTGAAATGTAGAACACCTTATTATATAAAAACATGAAAGATATAAAAGCCGCACATAAGTATAGTAGTAATCATAAACCAGAAATAATTAAAGATAATATTTGTGGTTGTTTCTATTGTTTAGAAATATTTAATCCAAAAGAAATTGAATTTTGGATAGAAGATGTAAAAGGAACGGCGATTTGTCCATATTGTGGAATAGATTCTATTATTGGTGAAAGTTCAGGTTTTCCAATCAATACGGATTTTTTAAAAAGAATGAATCAATATTGGTTTGGTTAAACCCTGCGGTTCCCTTTGTTCATTGTTGACAAGGGGTTTAAACCCCTTGCTATTTATTCATTGTTTCACTGCCTTTACCGTTTTCGTTTTCCCGTCTTTTTCTATCCGGAAAAAATACATCCCTGCGGGCAGTTTCGCCAGATTGATTGATTCGTCTTCGGCGCTTATCTTTTGCGTGTGTACTGTAGTGCCGGTGGTGTTGAATACCTTCAACACGCTGCCTTCTGCGCCGGTGAGGTGTACGATTCCGGTGAACGGATTGGGGTGTAGAGACTGCCGCGTCTCTACGTCGAATACGCCGGTGAGCACATTCACCGTGCAAGTAGCCGTGAAGCCGCCGTCTGTGGTAGTTGCCGTGATGACGGCTGTGCCTGCGGCTACTACCGTCACCACGCCCGTGTTATCCACGTCGGCAATGCTCGGTGCGTTGCTGCTCCACGTTACGCTTTGGTTGGTAGCATTGGTGGGCAATACCGTTGCCGTAAGCGTTTCGTTTGCGCCCACCGCAAGCGAAAGCGTATTTTTGTTTAGCGATACGCCCGTCACATCAACAACGCTCACCGTTACCGAACAAGTAGCAATGAAACCGCCTTCTGCGGTAGTTGCCGTGATGGTGGTTGTGCCTGCGGCTACTGCCGTTACCTTTCCCGTGTTATCTACGCTGGCAATGCTCGGTGCGCTGCTGTTCCATGTTATGTTTTGGTTGGTGGCGTTGCTCGGCGCAACGGTTGCCGTGAGCGTTTCGTTTGC
Source organism: Bacteroidales bacterium (assembly GCA_031287245.1). Classification (GTDB taxonomy): domain Bacteria; phylum Bacteroidota; class Bacteroidia; order Bacteroidales; family UBA4181; genus JAIRLS01. The sequence goes on along the minus strand of JAITTD010000198.1, from coordinate 54 downwards.
GCCCACCGCAAGCGAAAGCGTACTCTTGTTAAGCGATACGCTTGTCACCGGAAT
>JAITTD010000161.1 GCA_031287245.1 Bacteroidales bacterium | reverse complement strand
CTTTATCATACATGATATTGACCAAATTATCTTTTTCTTTCCATGAAAGTTGAGCCAACACGTACTGATGATTGTGCCCGACCTCTCTTATCAAATACAGGTATTGTGCCAATGCTTCTTCATAGAACTTTAGCCTTGGGTTCCGCAACGCTTCTTCCGACATATGGATTTTTTTTCCCTCTTGGGTATATTGCCCCAAATCGAATCGAAAAGATTCTTCCAGTTGTTCATTCCCTATTTTATAAACCGAAGTGTGAAAAGGGCGAAAAAAGAACCATTCGCCATGACATGAATAAATGTTATCATACCCAAAACTTCCAATATCTCGGTCTTCTTCAAACATTTCATGTATCAACTCTTTTTTGTCAAGGTCATAATAGATAATTTTTTTCGGTTCAAACATGGAATAAAAGACATATAAATCTTTGCTCAAAGGCGCTAACTGATGAACGGCACGGAAATTCGGATAGGTAATTCGGGACGCCTTGACAAAATTGCTTGACTCAGACAGATCGTATTCATTGATTAAACCGTAAGGAGAAAGCAATTCTATATTACCTGAAAAGGTATTGATATTCATATCGTTAATAAAATCATATTCTCCGGGACCGTTTCCACGTTTACTGATTTTATAGAGATACTTGCCCTGCCGGTCAAACACAAAAACGATGGATTGAGGCTTATCCAAAGCATAATACCGGTCCTGATGATACACCACTTTAGCAATGCCTTGCACAAGCACATTCGTATCGGTTTCCATCGGGATTAATTCAACCGAACGGAAATAATCGAAAAGCGACGCTTTGTCCGGTCGGTCAATATCAACGTAAATTGTATTATCATTGCCCTGTTGCGTGCGATGGCATGCTGCACAGCAGAGAACCATCCATAAAAAAATAATTCTTTTCATTTCTTTAATTGTTTAAAATAAAATTATTTTACACGGAACAAAGGTACGGGGGCTGTTTTTCCAAAACAATAGTGCAATTGCATCATTTTTCATATTTTTCACAAATTTATGTAAATATTAAGCGATGATTGGTAGCATAGATGATTGCTTCTTCCGTAGTATGAACGTGCAGTTTGTGAAAAATGTTCATTTTTTCGTTTCGCACTGTACTGTACGACCGGTTCAGCATTTTGGCAATCTCAGGGGCAGTTTTCCCTTGTTTGGCAAGTTTGAGTATCAATTTCTCCTGTTGAGTGAGTGTCTCTGCTTCTACTTGCTTCCATTGCTTGGTTTTAAAGGAATATTCATCGAATGTGTGTTGCGTTTCATAGTAAATACGCAGGTTACCCGATTTTTTCACAATGGAACTTGACAGCGAACAGAAAGCAATCTGCACTTTGTCGTGAATAACCACAGGTTTTACTCTGTGGTAAACCATCAAGTATTCAGGATGTTGATGGTGCGGGTAACTCCGTATCCGGTGCGTGAAAGAAAAATAATCCAAATCAGATAAATCAGTGTCGGAAGCATCCACATATTGCAAGATAGCCCGATACGCATCAATGAGCATTGGCAAATCTTCCGGATGCACTGTTCGGGGATAGAAATCAAACCCCAGTTGCAATACTTCCTCGCAAGTATGTTCGCCCAGAAACAGACCATGGTTGGCTACGAAGCGGAAGCGTTGCTCCGCAAAGTCAATGATATAACTGGCTTCCGTCACGATGGATGAAAAGTCTTTTACGCCATGAATGTAATTATCAATGAGTTTGATGTCTTCATCACTCATTCCGGCTTTTTTCGACGTTCCTTCAAAAATTCGCTTAGTGACGGATTTCGTTGGGTTGTCGTTATTTACTTCCATTTTTTGTTACAAAAGTAGATGAAATCGTCTCAATATGTTCTCTACGAGAGCATTCCTATTTCATCCGGCTGACAAAAGACGCGGAATATTTATCAAAAGCCTCCGTTTGGTATTTGCTTTCGGCTATATAGTGAAGCAACGGTTCAATCTGTTGGGGCGTTTTGTAGCCGGGCACCGTGCCTATCATCTCCAATTTTTCGGTCAGATAGGCGATGGCAGGATAGCCGATGGATTGTCCGTTGAAAAATGCCACAGCCAACTGATGGGGCGATTTTCTGCCGCCTGCTGCGCTGCTGCCTTCATACTTTTTGCCGCCAAAAACCACGCTTTCCGATGACTCAGCGTCAAATTTTACCGGATAGTAATTGGCATTGATGTAACGCGCTATTTCCGGTTCGTTGAAGGTGTCCTTGTCCATTTTCTTACACCAGCCACACCAGTCGGTGTAAATATCGATGATGAATTTTTTAGGCGTTTTGGCATTGAGTTGGATAGCCTCCTCCATGGTGTACCATTTCACCTTTTCAGGCGTTTGCGCTGAAATAGTTAAATTTGCAAAGAAAAATGCGAATAACACTACTGTAATTGATGCTTTCATATCAAAATTATTTAAGTAAAAATCAAAATTACGAACCATTAAAAATATTCTGCAAATATAATACCAAATCATGAACTTTTTTGTTAAACAGAGATATTTTTTTGTTAATAAAATAAAAAACCCGTATGAAATTGACTCATACGGGTTCGGTTAACCTAATTGTTTGTTGTTAATTATAAGGCAATTCGCCGTGTTCGTAAATATCCAGTCCTTCTTCTTCCACACGCGGCGACACCCTCACCCCTATTGTTTTGTCCACGATGAAGAACAGGACAGTGGTAAGGATAGTGCTATACGCGATGGTGGCGACGGTGGCGATAATCTGCACCCACAACTGGTGCCAGTCGCCCGAAAGAGCGCCCTGTGCCCCCCCTTCTCCGGTGATGAGTTGTGTGGCAAACACGCCTGTGAGTATCGACCCAATGATACCGCCCATTCCGTGTACGCCAAAAGCATCCAGAGAGTCGTCGTAGCCCAGTTTTTCCTTTACCACGGCAACCATAAAGAAGCAGACAAACGAAGAGCATGCACCGATAGCCATTGCCCCCATGATGTCCACCGAGCCTGCTGCCGGCGTAATAGCGACCAATCCCGCAACAGCAGCCGTACTGGCGCCTACCGTAGTCGGTTTCAGGTTGCGTATCCAGTCAATAGCCATCCACACCACAACAGCAGTAGCGGTGGCAATGTGCGTCACCAGAAAGGCATTGGCTGCCAAACCATCGGCGGCAAGCCCGCTTCCGGCATTGAACCCGAACCAGCCTAACCACAGGAAGCCTGCTCCGAGAAAAACGAATGTCACATTGTGAGGCGTAGTAGGGCGGTCAGGTCTATAACCTCTGCGTTTTCCAATCAGAACAGCCATTACCAAAGCCGAAATACCGGCATTGATATGAACCACTGTACCTCCGGCAAAGTCAATAGCGCCTAACTCTTGCAGCCAGCCGCCACCCCACACCCAATGCGCCATGGGGTTATACACCAATATTGACCACAGCACGATGAACAGCAGGTAGCCTGAGAATTTCACCCTTTCGGCAAAAGCGCCGATAATCAGCGCCGGTGTGATGATGGCAAACATACACTGAAACAGGGCAAACAGGGTTTCGGGAATGTTGCCTCCCAGCGGATTCAAGGTATTTAAACCTATACCATGCAGGAACGCCTTGTCAAAACCTCCTATAAAGAAGCCCAAGGCGCTGTCCTTCAATCCTGTGCCGAAAACCCAACTGTACCCAAAGGCAAACCATAAAAGAGTGATCACTCCCGCCAACACAAAACATTGCATGACAACGCTCAGCAGGTTCTTTTGCCTCACCAAGCCGCCGTAGAACAACGCCAAACCGGGGATGGTCATAAACATCACTAAAATGGTGGCGACAATCATCCATGCCGTATTGCCACTGTCGAGCACGGCTTCTCCGTCTTGTGCCATCGCCACAGCCGGCAATACAAAAAGGGAAAAAATAATTCCGCAAATCATCAAAAATCTCTTCTTCATTATCTGTTTATTTTTTGTTGAACAATTTATTTGAAATCATATAAGGAAATATCGCCTCTTTCGCCGGTACGAATCCGTACAGCATCTTCTACCGGCGAGATGAAGATACGACCATCGCCGATTTCTCCTGTCTGTGCCGTTTTCAGAATGGCTTGCACCGTTCGTTCCACATTCACATCGCGCACGATAATGGTGAGCAGCGTCCGCTCTATATAACTGGTGTCATACACTACTCCGCGGTAAATCCGCTCTTGTCGGGTTTTGCCTACTCCGCGCACATCGTAGTAGGAAAACCATTCAATTTCGGCGTCCAACAGCGCCTCTTTCACTTCGTCAAACTTTGTTTTACGAATAATTGCTTCTATTTTTTTCATTTGAATGATAATTTAAATTTGTGCAAAAATACGAAATTGTAATATAAATCACATTCATTATCGATATTTTTTTACACAAAAATACAAATTAGTTTCGATTTGAAATAAAAAAACCAATTATTGAAACAATAGATTAAAGTAAGCGCTTTTTTTGGGTGTCATAGCTGTCAAATTATTAATGATGAATAATGGATAGTTGCCGGTTTTATGTTTTGCTTGCAAAATTACAAAAAATGCGTGTCATTCGTAATTTTTAATTCATAATTTATTCCGTTCACTGTCGGGGTGGCAGGATTCGAACCTGCGACCCTCTGCTCCCAAAGCAGATACGCTAACCGGACTGCGCTACACCCCGAATTGTAAAAACGGCTGCAAAGATAATGGATTATTTTTGAATAAGCGACAATCAATTTATCTTTTCGATAAAATTTTTCAATATACGTGCGCCTGCCTCTCCGCTTTTTTCGGGATGGAACTGTACGGCATAGAAATTGTCGCGTTGCAGCGCCGCGGAAAAGGGTGTCGGATAATCGGAAGTGCCAATGGTATGTGTGCCGGTGGAGGCGTGATAACTATGCACAAAATAGACATAGGGATTGGCTGGTAAGCCGTCAAATAGCGGTGTTTTCATGTTTTGCAGGCTGTTCCAGCCGATATGGGGTACTTTGATACCTTGCGACGGGCGAAAACGGACGACTTCTTCGTCAAAAATATCCAAACAAGTGGCATTGCCCTCTTCCGAACGGCTGCACATGAGTTGTAAACCAATGCAGATGCCCAATACAGGCTGCTGCAACCCGCAAATGAGCGTGTCCAAGCCATGTTTGCGCAAGTATTGCATCGTAGTGAAGGCTTCGCCTACTCCGGGGAATATCACTTTGTCGGCTGCCTTTATTTTTTGGTGGTCGCCGGTGATTTCTGCCTGTATGCCCAAACGCCGCAACGCATAATCGACCGAGAAGATGTTGCCTGCATTGTATTTGATAATGACGATGTTCACTGTTACACGGGTTTAGATGTTTATTTCGGCGGCAAGTTCGGTTTTTCCTACCATCTTTCCGTCAGCCATTTCATATTGAATGTCTGACATTCCGGCAAGACCGGCGTCGTGGGTGACGATAACAAAGGTTTGCTTGAAAGTGTCGCGCAGTGTGAAAAACAGCGAGTGCAATTCCTGTTTGTTTTTTGAATCAAGGTTTCCTGACGGTTCGTCGGCGAAAATCACCTTGGGATCGTTGATGAGCGCCCGGGCTACTGACACACGCTGTTGTTCGCCTCCCGACAATTCATCGGGTTTGTGCGACATTCGCTCTTCCAATCCGAGAAAACTCAACAGTTCTTTGGCTTTCTGTTCGGTTTTGACTTTTGGAGAGTTGCGGATATACGCAGGGATGCACACGTTTTCCAATGCGGTAAATTCGGGCAGCAGATGATGAAATTGAAATACAAATCCGATATTTCGGTTGCGAAACTGCGACAATTCTTTTTCGTTCAGTCGGCTTACTTCTTGCCCTTCGATAAAAATTTTTCCTCCGGTGGGGCGGCTCAAGGTGCCCAATATTTGCAAAAGGGTGGTTTTTCCGGCGCCGCTGGCTCCCACAATGGATACAATCTTACTTGCAGGTATCCGAATGTCTATTCCTTTCAATACCTGTAAATTTCCAAAGGATTTGGTGATTTGTTGCCCCTGTATCATACGCTTAGGCTTGTGTGGGTTCGGGAGCGGGTTCTGCAGTCGGCGGCGGATTATCTTCGGCTAATGCTTCGGCATACTCGTTGGTTTGTGTGTGGTTGTACTCTTTGTTGTCGTAATAATCGTCGTGGCTGTAAGGGTCTTTGAAATTTTCCTCCACCATTTGAATCGTTTCATTGGTGGTTTCCTGCAAAGGCGCTGCAATTTCTTGTTCCAAAGTGCCTGTAATATCGTTCTTGATGGCTTTAAAATCGTCCATCATACCGGAAGTATTGTTGTCAAATTCGCGCTTGATGTCATCGGTTGCCTTTTTAAATTCCCGTACTCCTTTGCCCATCATACGGGTAATTTCCGGAATCTTGTTTGAACCGAAAAGCAGCAGAACTGCCAGCAATATGATGAAAATTTCCCCTCCACTAATCATGTCTCTAAATTTTATATTTTACTTTATGCCTTTGACATTCATCCGCAAACTGTATAAATACTGTGAAGCGGTGATGAAAAGGGTTTTCATATCTTTGCCTCCGAAGCAGACATTCGCAGTCCAGCCTGCCTCTACAGCGATGTGTTCTATCTGTTCCCCCTTTCGGTTGAAGACCGTCACGCCTTTTCCCGTCAGGTAAATATTTTCATTTTGGTCGATAGTCATGCCATCGGAACCCATTGGGGCGAAAAGAGTCTTGCCGGAAAGTGTTCCATCGGGCGCGATTTGGTAAACGTATGTTTTGCCGGCTCCGATGTCAGCCACATACAGCCGTTTGCCGTCGGGCGAGCCAATGATTCCGTTCGGTTGTTTCAGTGTGGTTTCCACTCTTGTCAAGGTTTTTCTGTTGGCAGACAGGAAATAAACGTGCTGACCGTCCTGCTGCATATCAGGCGAGCGCGTCCAGTAGTTGCGTGCATAAAGGGGATCGGTAAAATAGATGCCGCCTGAAGGATGCCGCCACAAATCGTTGGGTCCGTTCAGTTTCTTGCCGTCGTATTCGCTCACCAAGACAGTGTGATTGCCTGCCATGTCAATGCTCCACAACTCATTGTCCGCATCTGAGCAGGAAAGCAAATTGCCGTTGGCATCGAAATATAGACCGTTGGCGCGTCCGCAATCATTGTGAAACTCGGAAAGTTTGCCGTCTATGCTCCAGATAAGAATGCGATTATTGGGTTGGTCTGTGAAATAGACATTCCCCTTCTTATCCGCAACAGGACCTTCGGTAAAACTAAACCCTTCGGCTATTTTTTTTACCGCAGCCCCTTGCGCAACAATGCTTTTAGGTTTGCCATGACCCTCTGCCGGCAGAATGACCAGCAGAAACAATAAGTTGCAGATGCAACAAATTCTTTTTAATGCCATATTTACTTGATATGACAGGTTATTTACCCCAATCAGGCGGTAACCATCTTCTTTTCAGCGATACGAGCCTTCTTGCCGGTAAGATTGCGCAGATAGAAAATCCTTGCACGACGCACTTTGCCGTATTTGTTGATTTCTATCTTTTCAATGAAGGGCGAGTTGATAGGGAAAATCCTCTCAACGCCTATTTCACCGGACATTTTGCGTACGGTAAACGAAGTGCTTTTACGCTGAATAACAACGCCTCTGTATTGCTGTACACGTTCTTTGTTTCCTTCTTTGATTTTATAGTGAACCGTAATGGTATCTCCACTTGCAAACTTCGGAAAGTCTTGTACTACTGCATTTTGCTCTTGAACAAATTTCACCAAATCCATGACTGAAATAAATTTATCTGTTTATTTTGGGCTGCAAAGGTAAGAATATTTTTGATAATGATAACTATTTTTATTTTTTATGGCTAAATATTTTTTTGAGGTGATACGTTGCCCGAAGGGCTTGATTTTCATAACCGCAGGCGAGCGAAGCGTTGCCTGCGGTAGTGCGAACACACGAACACTACTGCCTGAAAGGCAGCACTAAAAGGCTACCAATTCATGTTCTGC
>JAITTD010000152.1 GCA_031287245.1 Bacteroidales bacterium | reverse complement strand
GCTGCAGGCAGCCTGTTGAAGGTGATCAACACAGCCGGCACAGTGGTACACACCCAAAAGGTGGAAAATCCCGATGAAACAATCCATCTGGAACAACTGCCCGCAGGTCTGTATTTATTCCGGATAGAAAAGGACGGTGAAGTGAAAACAATAAAGGCGGTGAAACGGTGAAATGGATAAACGGATAAACGGATGAACGGATAAACGATGAAACGGATGAAACGAATGAACGATGTATCACAACCGTATCACCATTGAATCACAATGAATCACAATGAATCACAATAATAAATAATAAAACAAGAAAGATGAAATGGTATTTAAAAGTATTCAAACATTACGCCGATTTCGGCGGACGGGCGCGGCCAAAGGAATTTTGGTATTTCGTGCTGTTCAATTTTATTGCGGCTATCGTTGCTGTGTTTATTGACGCCATTGCTGGCTGGGATTTCACTGCCAATGCAAGTTCGGAATTACCAAATTATGGTCCCTGCTATCAGGTTTACGCGGTGGCGGCGCTGTTGCCTGCGCTTGCTGTTGCAGTGCGCCGCCTGCACGATTTGGGTAAAAGCGGGGGGTGGTTGCTCATCGGCTTGGTTCCCCTCGTGGGCAGCATCTGGCTGATAGTGCTCTTTTGCACGAAAGGCGAAAGCGGAACCAACCGCTATGGCGCAAATCCGAAATCAGTGGAACCGTCTTTCCCCGAACGCAGGCGCGGGAAAAGCATCGCGATTGCTTTTATCGTTGGCGCAGCAGGCGCAGCAGTGGCGCTGATTGAATGGGTGTTCAACTGGATTCAGCACGATATACCTGTTCAAATTGGGCTGATTTCTACATTCGCTTTTGTGTTGATGCTGTTTTTCGGAATATTTTACCACCCTGCCGGCGATGCACGCAAAACGGCAAACCGGCGGAATATTGCTTTTGTCCTGCTCACCATGGTCCAATTGGTTTATCTCATTTGGGGTATTCCTGCCCTTGGAAATCTCGACATGCCTGTCTTGATGTTGGGAAGGAGTATTGTTGCGCAATTGGCGAATTTAGCCTTGCTGGCACTGGCAGTGTTGCTGCTGCTCAAATCCGAACGGAAATTCGTAGCGCCCGCTGCCGTTTCTACCATCGTATTGACCATTGTCGGCATCGTTGGACTGCTTGTCATGGCATTTGTGTTTCACCATCCCCGTCCGTTTGGAATAGTTTTGGACATTGCGATTATTCTGCTGGCTGTGCATTGCTTGCAGGGAAAAGCGGCAGAGGAGGAAGAAAAAATAATGAATCCATAAAAACCAAATAAAAATGAAAACAGTAAAATCAATCAGTTTAGGGCTGTTGCTGATGGCAACGGCAGTGTTTACGGGCTGCGGTCCGAGTGCAGAAGACATTCTGAAAAAGTACGAAAGCCACGCGACGCTGGATGCGGCGGCAAACAAAGCGGGCATCAGTTTGAATGACAGCATCATCAGAGATGATTTTTCGCAAAGCAGTACAAATGAGAACACGATAAGCACCATTTCCATCAAGAGGGATGCTTTTGTGATCGAATACAGCCATCCGGCGCTCCATAAAAACAAGGACAATGTTAATTTGTTGAACGACCGTTTTGTTGTGCTAAGGGCTGACAAACCGGAAGAGACGGTGCCTGTCAATGTTCATACCAAAGAAACCGAAAACGGGCTGATTACCTCTATTGACTTGCAGAGGCAATCCGATAAAGGTTTTTTCCTCATCGGTTTTAAGGGAATTGACGCAAGCGAGTCATCAATATTAGCAACGCCGCCCTGTTTCTTTATCGTTTCGTGCAAGGATGAAAAAACGGTATTGACACAACAGCCTCAATTAGCCGACGGGCTTTTCGCTGTCGATTATCCCAAAACCCATCTCAACAGTTTCTCTGATCCGCAGACTTATTCGGGGACAGTCAATTTTGAGAAGTCAAAAGATGTGACCATTGATTTTACGCTTTCGGCAGACAGCAAGCAGGTTACAAATTTGAAATTCTCTGCCGGGGAGTTGTATATGCTTCCGTCATCGAAAAATTCAGGCATTGCCAGTTCCACCTTTAGTGGCCGTTTTGAGAATCCGAATCCTCAAGAAATACACAATGGTAAAATATCAAGAAGCGCTGCCCCTCTTTATTTTGATTTATCGGTAACGGATGCCTGCCTTTACGGAACGGTGCAGTTTGAATTGGAAGACACCAAAACAAAACCGGTATATACCATATTTAAAAATGTGACCACTCCACAGGATATTCCTGCGGAAATATTGAATCCAAAGAATGAATAACCGCCTCGCAAGGGGCATAAAAACTAAATAAAAATGAAAACGAAAAAATTGAACAGTAAGAAAAGCGCTTTTATAAGTGTGATAGGGACAGGCGTAGTCGTTATATTGTGTATCCTCTCGTGTGGTGGCAACAGTAGTAGAACATCCACCGGAGAAAAGCAGGAAAACGATGAACTGTTTACGTTGATTAACGTAAACGTTCCCGACAGTGTGGTGTTCACCATAGTTGAAGGAAAAAAAATCGACCAAATTGAAGTATCACTGGTTTCGAGTGAACAAACCTTCGCAGGAAAATTGAGTGTAGAGGGTAGAGTCAGGTTAAGTTCAAATTATGCAGGAGGATTCACTCACACTTCCACAGATTCAACGATCCTCACCGTAAAGAATTTTGAAACGCCTGCCGATTACAAGGCGCAGAAAATTGAATTTAAATATAACGTGGATGGCACAGTTTTGTATTACGATATTGCTCAATCCAAATGGGAATGAATAAATTATAATAATATGGACCACTTAAAAACAAGTTTAAAAATTTTAAAAATTTTAAATATGAAAACGAGAATAACAGGAATGATATGTGCCATTTGTCTGTTTGCAATGTCACAGTGTTTAACTGCGCAAACGATACAGTTTAAAGGTGGAAGTTGTGTGCTGGATACGGTAGTGGAAATACCAGGCGGCTCTATGATCAAATACGCCAGAGTTGATTTTAAATATACTCTGAACGAAAATGCAACAATAAAGGTCCTGCATGTGTTGCTTGATAAAGGGCTGTTTGTTGTAAAAAAAAACAAGTATAAAGCCAACGGGATAGTATTTGATACTGATGAATGGGAAAACGTAAACGCAAAAAAGGATGGAATTGTATCACTGGTACTTTCCATTCCCTCTGAAATCAAGATAAAATCGCTCAAATTTGTATATAACAAACAGGAAATTCCGCTGGATGGAGGCATACGAAATAAATAGAATTAACCGCCTCGCAAGGGGCATAAAAACCAAATAAAAATGAAAACAATCAATGTAAAGAAAGTATTTATCGGATTGGTGTTTGCGTCAATGATCTTTGTCGGGTGCAAAAACCAAATGAAAGGAACCGCGTATCTCAACGACAGTGCCAAGAAAGAGGCAATGTTCTTTAGTACTGAAACTGCTGGAGTGTTGGAATTTGTGGACGGGAATAATGTTGATATTCTCTTTCCTTATGCTATTGATACAAAGAATACCAATAGTAACATAAGCATTAGCAAGGAACTGTGGATACACGGCGAATATGAGCAAAGTGGAAATACAATTACCATCCAATTCAAACTTAGTGAAACCCAAAAGGAACCTGCGATATTGGAACTCGAAATCAAAAACGATGGGAAAATTTTGGTTGGTAAAGATGGCGGATCTTTTGCTAAAATAGACAATAAATAAAACACCTTACAGTGTACCTTTGAGTATAGGATATAATTTTGCACTGTAAATATTTCATTCTTAAAATTTAGTATTATTTTTGCCGTACGAATTTGTACCCTAAAACAATAGAATCACAATGTATAACATCCTGTCCCATCGGGACAAAATCTTGGTAGCCGTGGGTTTTAACCCACGGACAACGGACAATGACAACGCCATACCGCGTAGCGGTATAATAGTGTTGTGCCGAGGGGG
>JAITTD010000149.1 GCA_031287245.1 Bacteroidales bacterium | reverse complement strand
GCATCCGGTTCGAACACCTGTCCGGTCTCAGCAGTATGCTGTCTGTACAATGATACTATTTCCTCTTTCGTAAAATTACTGAATGTCAGCGTTTCGGTAATCACATTAAAAGGACTTGCACTGCCCAAAGACTCGCTGTCTGGACGGATTTTTGCCTTGAAGTCGCGAATGTTGCGCATGCCCACCAAGGCAACAGAATGTACAAACGGCGCTATGCTGCGAGTATTGTACCCATTCCGCAATTGTCGCAGGAAAGAAATGAGCGTTCCTTCGCTCAGGCAGTCGGCTTCATCAAAAAAGACGATGAACGGTTTGTCTAATGAGATACAAAAGCCTGTCAACTCATTTTTAAGGACATTGGCGTAATCCTCGTAATCGGCATTGGCGGCAAATTCTCCGGCTTTAGGTATTGCCGTATATCGCAAGGCTGATTTTATCCCTCTCACTATCGCCGGAATACCTTTTTCGGGGTCAATAATGCCCTGCGCCACCTCCAACGAGCAATACAGCGCATAATACTTGCCCTCGCGGTGGATGCGGTTTGCCAAATCAAGCAAAAATGTGGTTTTCCCGCTCTGACGCGGGGCATGAATCACAAAATACTGCTCATTATCTATGAGATCCTTTATTCCTGTCAATCGCGAGGAGGCATCTATTATATAGTGCTTCGTTTCGTCACAGGGACCTGCTACATTAAAATATCGTGCCATCATTTCCTATTTTTTGCAAAGATAATAGAATAATTACAATTTTCGTCATTCTTCATTGATGAAATTGATTTCGCAGCATACAACCACTCCGGCTGTTTCCGTTCGCAGGCGACTTTTACCCAATGTGATGCATTCAAAGCCTGCAGCAATAGCCTTTTTCACCTCGTTGGGCGAGAAATCGCCTTCGGGACCAATGGCAACGATGGCATTTTCGCCCGTCCGATAAGCCTGTGACAGCGTTTGTTTTTCAAAACTGCCGCAACAGGCAATCATTTTCCTGCCTTCGCCGCAGTTTTGCACCCATTCTGCAAAACTCGCGGGCGAATACAGTTTTGGAAGATATGCCTTGCCCGATTGCTTCATGGCGGATATGGCAACCCGTTGCAACCGGTCTTCCGTCAGTTTTTTCCGCTCCGAATGTTCGCACAGCAGCGGGGTGATGGCGTCAATGCCTATCTCTGTTGCCTTTTCCACAAACCATTCCAGGCGATCCATGTTCTTGGTGGGTGCAATGCCAATGTGCAGATAACTTTCCCGTTTTTCAAATCCATGCTGCGCAGAGGTAATCCTCACCTCACAATGCTTCGGATGAGGCTGCTCCACCATCGCATCATACCTGCCACCCCGCCCGTCCACTAATGTAAGGGCATCATTCGCTTTCATCCTCAGCACTCTCACCGCATGAGCGGATTCTTCTTCATTCAACACATAAAGAGAAGAATGGTCTGCAATATCAGGTGTATAAAAAATCATCCGAAGAAATATTATCGTGCAAAAGTAAGTATTTTTTTAATCATTTTAACAGCCGACACTGCTTTTGTTCATTTTGCAGGAGTTTATTGTTTGCGCTTGGAAATCTGAATATTTTCATCTACATTTGCGCCGTCAATCCATATCCATGAAGAAAGAGAATTTGACCATTTTGAAGACAGGCGGTAACGTGATCGACTATCCGAAAGTGCTGGATGCTGTGTTGCGCGATTTTGCCGGATGGCAGTCGCACAAACTGCTGGTGCACGGTGGCGGCAAAATTGCCAGCGAATTGATGCGCAAGATGGGACTGGAACCCACGATGGTGGACGGTCGCCGCATAACGGATAAGGCTACTTTGGACATTGTAACGATGGTATATGCCGGTCTTATCAATAAAAATATAGTGGCGTCGCTGCAACAGTGCGGATGCAATGCCATCGGCTTGTCAGGCGCTGATGCCAACGTCATTCCTGCAGTCAAACGTCCTGTCGGGGAAGTGGATTACGGCTTTGTGGGCGATTTGACGGCTGCAAACATCGGGCACGAGCGCTTGGTGCAATTCATCAACATGGGGCTTACCCCTGTGATGGCGCCCGTCACCCACGACGGTTGCGGCTCGCTTCTCAACACCAATGCGGATACCATCGCTTCTACTGTGGCAATTGCCCTGGCATTGCATTACGAGGTGCAACTCGTTTTCTGTTTCGAGAAAAACGGCGTGTTGCGCAACCCGGCAGACGACCGTTCGGTGATAGAACTTTTGGACGAAGCGCTTTTTCAGCAATACAAAGCTGAGGGCGTGATTACCGCCGGAATGATACCCAAACTCGAAAACGCCTTCGCCGCCCTGCACAATGGTGTGTCGGAAGTGCGTATTTGCAGTCCCGCCGGCGTGAAACAGGGAGGAACCTCTATCAGGATACAGGCATGAAACCATTGATTCTCCTCACCAACGACGATGGCTACCGGGCAGGTGGCATCAAGGCGCTGACGAAGGTGGCAAGGCAACTGGGTGACGTGCTGGTAGTAGCCCCTGTGGACGGACAATCGGGTATGTCGCACGCCATGACAGTGAAAGTGCCCCTGCGCATCGAAAAACGAACGGAAGAAGAAGGCTTGACCATTTACACCTGCAACGGAACGCCGACCGACTGCGTAAAAATAGCGCTCGACCGGCTGCTTGACAGGCAACCCTCGCTTTTGCTTGCCGGCGTCAATCACGGTTCCAACTCTTCGAGCAGCGTTCTCTACTCCGGCACCATGGCGGCTGCTATGGAAGGTTGTATGTGCAAACTCCCTGCCATAGGCTTTTCACTGCTCGACCACACTCCCACCGCCGACTTTGACCCGTATTTGAACATCATCCGCGACATCACCAAAACCATACTCGCTAATGGCTTGCGCACGGGCACCTGCCTGAATGTGAACATCCCGAAAATATCGCCTGCCGACATCAAAGGCATTCGCATTTGCCGACAGGCAAAAGGCTATTGGAAGGAAGAATTTGAACGACACGTGGATCCTGCCCAACGCGAATATTTCTGGCTAACAGGCGATTTTTGCAACGAGGAACCCAATGCGGAAGACACGGACGAATGGGCGCTACGCCACAATTACATCTCAATGGTGCCGGTGCAGATTGACATGACCTGCTACCAAAGCATCCCCAACCTGAAAAAACTTTTTAAATCAACCTAATTAAATATCATAAATATGGAATACAGAGAAATAGGAAAAACAGGAATGAAAGTTTCCAACATCAGTTTTGGCGCATCCTCTTTGGGCGGCGTGTTTCACTCATTAAAGGAAGAATCGGGCATTGCAGCCGTTCATACTGCGGTGGACAACGGCATCAATTTTATTGACGTGTCGCCCTACTACGGGCATCTGAAAGCCGAAATCGTGCTGGGAAAAGCGCTGAAAGAGATAGAACGCAACCGCTATTATCTTTCCACGAAAGTGGGACGCTACGGCAAGGACGGCGTGAACACTTGGGACTATTCCGCCAAACGCGCTGTGGAAAGCGTCAACGAAAGTTTGGAACGTCTGAATGTGGATTATATCGACCTTATCAACGTTCATGACATCGAATTTTCGGATTTGGAAAAAGTTTGCAAGGAAACGCTTCCCGCATTAGTCGAACTGCGCAGAAAAGGAACGGTAAAACACGTTGGCATCACCAACCTGACGCTTCGCCATTTCAAATACGTGATTGACCACGTGCCTGCAGGAACGGTGGAAAGTGTGCTGTCGTTCTGCCATTATTGCCTCAACGACGACGCTTTGACAGATTATTTGGACTATTTTGAAGCAAAAAACATCGGAGTTATCAACGCCTCGCCGTTTTCAATGGGATTGCTTACCGAAAGAGGCGCCCCCGACTGGCACCCGGCACCGGTGCCTCTGCAAGCGCTCTGTCAAAAGGCGGCAAAATACTGCCAATCGAAAGGCAAATCCATTGAAGCGCTGGCGGTGAAATTTTCGACCGGCAATCCGCGCATTGCCACTACTCTGTTCAGTACCACTCGCGCGGAAGCAGTGATTAACAACATCCAATGGGCAGAAGCGCCACTGGATGCAGAGTTGTTAAAAGAAGTGCAGGCAATACTCGAACCGCGTTTCCGCGACACATGGCTCAACAGTTAAGTACAATCAATGAAATTTGAAGATATGAAAGCATTACAGATCATACAACCCGGGGAAGTAGCCATCACCGAAATCCCCCGTCCGGAGTTGAAACCGGAAGAAGTTTTGGTAAAAATCAAATATGTTGGCTTTTGCGGATCCGACCTGAACACCTATTCGGGAAAGAACCCGATGGTGAAACTGCCTGTTATTCCGGGACACGAGACAGGCGGAGTGATAGATGCCGTTGGAGCAGCCGTTCCTGCACATATCGTGACGGGAATTTCCTGCACAGTGAACCCTTACACGGCTTGCGGAAGTTGCCCTTCCTGCCGCAACGGACGCCCCAATGCCTGCCAGTTCAACCAGACCTTCGGAGTGCAACGCAACGGCGCTATGTGCGAATATATCGCCGTGCCGTGGAACAAGGTCATCCCCGACGCTGCCGTGTCGCCAAGAGACTTCTGCCTTGTGGAGCCTATGAGCGTAGGTTTTCACGCGGTTGATCGCGCCAAGGTGAGCGATTTGGACATTGTGATGGTGATAGGCTGCGGTATGATAGGCGTGGGAGCCATCGTGAGAGCGGCTTTGCGAGGCGCCAAAGTCATAGCTGTGGATGTCGATAACAACAAATTAGCGTTGGCAAAGCAATTGGGCGCGACCTGCGGAATCAATTCCGCAACGGAGAATGTACACGAACGGTTACAAGCCATCACCGGCAATGCCGGTCCCGATGTGGTGATAGAAGCCGTCGGAGCGCCTCCTACCTACCGGATGGCTATCGACGAGGTAGCATTTACCGGACGGGTGGTCTGCATCGGCTATGCCAAAACAGAAATAGCCTTTGAAACCAAATATTTTGTACAAAAAGAGTTGGATATACGCGGATCGCGCAACGCCATGCCGGAAGATTTCCGCGCAGTGATGGAGTATCTCAAACGAGGGGTATGTCCCAACGAAAAACTCATCAGCGGAATTTATCCGCCCGAACAGGCACAGGATGCCTTGGAAAAATGGAAAGCCAATCCGGGACAGGTTTTCAGGATTTTGATAGCGTTTTGACGATCGTCAAAAAGGGTGCATCCTGCGGACAAAAGCGGGCTAAGAAATTATTTTTACTTCGTTTTCCCTGATGACGCCTTTGCGAAGAATCAGATTGGCGAAACCCTCATATTCGCTGGTGGCTACCACGCAATACGCTTTGGTGGCACGTTCGTAAAATTCCGGTTTCGGAAGTGTCAGGAATGTCTTGTTGCCATCAGGCCAAGCGCCTAACTTTGTCTTGTAGGCGCTCCACACCGCTGGCTCTTTGTCGCCGCGAAAGGTCATCAACACTGCGGTGTAATCAACGGCATAGTCCAACGGGAAAAGCGGCAATATGGCGTCTAACAGCGCAGTGATACTGTGTCCGTCCAATCGCACTAAGCGTTGTGCGTGAGAGGCGGCAGGAAAGTTGCTGTCGCCAAAAACAATTTCATCGCCATGCCCCATTTCCGACAAGATTTTTAGCAAGTCGGGCGATATTAACGGGCTGATTCCTTTTAACATATTCAGATAAATTTTAATGAACAACGAATAAGTATTCTTGCCCTGCTTCGGTTGCCAAATCGTATTCCACTGTTGGTTTTACGGCAGGCGGATTCAATTTCGCCTTTTCGGAAATGATGGGCGCAGGTATTTCGGGCGTTTGGAACAGGGGATTGGGATTGACGCCTTCGGCTTTTTGCAATCCGCCGTTATCGGCTAATGATAAGGGGCTTGCAGTGCGTAATCTGAGGTTTCCGCCCAACAACGATTTGATTTTCACTTTGGTAACCTGTCCGTTTACCCATTCAATATCTTCTATCAGAAAGCCTCCTCTTGCACGAAGTCCGCTTACTCTGCCTGTTTTCCAAATATCGGGCAAAGCAGGCAGGATGTGAACAGCGCCGTCGTGACTTTGCATGAACATTTCGGCTATACCGGCGGTGCATCCGAAATTTCCGTCAATCTGGAAAGGGGGATGCGCATCGAACATATTGGCGTAAGTTCCGCCACCTTTATATTCCGTCTTTTTGTTGTCGGTCAGTTTCAATTGTTCGGTTATCAGTTTATAAGCGCGGTTGCCGTCTTGGAAACGCGCCCATTGGCACACTTTCCAGCCCATTGACCAGCCTGTGGCTGGATCGCCGCGATAGTTCAGAGAAGTACGCGCTGCATCGAACAGTTCGGGCGTGCGGTAAGGCGAAATCAGGTAACTCGGATAATTGCCATACAAATGCGAAATATGGCGGTGTTTGTCTTCCGGATTGTCCCAGTCAAACAGCCATTCCTGCAACTGACTGTGTTGCCCTATGTGCATCGGGGCAAGCCGTTCGCGGGCTGCTTTCAATTCTTTGGCAAAATCGGCGTCGATTCCAAGCACTTCGGTGGCAGAAATCACGTTGGAGAACAGTTCAAACGCCAACTGATTGTCCATAGTGACGCCGTAGCCGACATTTGCGCTGCTTTTTTTGCCATCCTTTCGGCTCGGATCGTCATAAGCAAATCCGTTTTCGGGCGAATTGCTGGGCGACAGCACCAACCAGTGATGTTCGGGTTCTTCAACAAGCACATCCAGCACAAACAAGGCAGCGCCTTTCATAGCAGGGTAAACGTCAGCCAAATAGGTTTTGTCACCCGAATAGAGGTAGCGTTCCCACAGGTGTTCACTCACCCAAGCCTCGCCGGTGAGCCACATACCGGAACCTGCAAAGTCGATGGGACCGGTCAGTCGCCAGATGTCGGTGTTGTGGTGCAGCACCCAACCGCGGGCGCCATACATTTCTTTGGCTGTTTGGGCGCCTGTAACGCTCAGTTCCTTCACCATATCAATAAAGGGTTGATGCAATTCCGAGAGATTGGTTACTTCTGCAGGCCAATAGTTCATCTCGGCGTTAATATTGGTGGTATATTTGCTGTCCCAGGCTCCTTCCATATCTTTATTCCAAATTCCTTGCAGGTTAGCAGGTTGATTGCCGGGTTGCGAGCAGGAAATCAACAGGTAACGCCCAAACTGGAAGTACAGCGCCGCCAATTGCGGATCGTTGCCTGCGCCAAAGTCGCGAATACGTTCATCGGTAGGATTTTTGACGGAATCGGTCACACCCAAATCCAACGTAACGCGGTCGAAATAACTCTTGTAATAATCGATATGTTCCGAGCGCAAAGTTTTGTAATCCTTTTGCAGGGCTGTTTTTAGATAATTGGCGGCACGCTCGTCGGCATTGGCGCTTATGTCTTGATAATTGACAAAACTGCTTGCCATAGATACATACACCGTAGCGACATCGGCGCCGTTAACAGTAATTTTGTCGCCTTCGGCTACCAATGTTCCGTTTTCGGGGATGATTTTCACCTCTGCCGTAAATTTCACTTTCCCTTCCAAGCCTTCCTGATCGCCGGTGACGCCTTTCAGAATGATTTCATCGCCCTGCGCGGTGATTTCGCTTTTTTGCGGAGTGGTGAGTCCTGCCGAAAAATTGATTTTCCCTTTTTGCGAAGCCGTCAGACGAATGACAATCACTTGCCCTGTGAAGGCGGCAAAAGTTTCACGGGTATATTCCACGCCGTCAACGGTGTAGCGCGTAGTGGCGATGGCCTGCGATATATCCAGTTCACGGTAGTATGCCTGCGGGTTTTCGTGTCCTGCAAAGAATAAATTCAAATCTCCGACAGGTTGGTACGACATTCCTTGGTTGTAAGGGAAAAAGACCTTTTCATCCACCATTTTTTGCCCTTCCGCATACTTTCCGGCAAACAGCAGTTTGCGGATTTCCGGAAAAACAGCCAAAGCATTGGGGTTGCTGTTGCTGTTCGGTTGCCCTGCCCATACCGTTTCTTCGTTGAGTTGCAATGTTTCCTGTGCGGTGGTTCCGAATACCATTGCACCCAAACGACCGTTGCCAACAGGCAGGGCTTCTACCCACTTTTCAGCAGGGGCGTTGTACCACAGTTTCAGATTGTTTTCCTTTTCGGAAGTTGCACACGACACGCATAATATTATGCACAGTGTGATGCTCAATTGCTTGATGATTTTCATTTGATAATTATTTTTATGATTTTGTTACAAAATTAAGATTTATAATGGGATAAAATTTTACAAAAATTTGAATTTTATGGGTTCAACACATCTTGTTGTTCTATATTATTTGTGTTGATAATCACCGGTTTGGGCTTAATAATCAGATAGGATATTTTATCGAAGACATCCTTTGCTGTGGTGATGGTGGCATCTAAGGGCACGAGTGTGTTTTTCCCCTTGTCCCAAAGTGATATAGCCTCTATTTGCGGCGTATATTCATTCCCTGCCGAGGCTTTGATGTCTGCACGGTACAGCAATGCAGGTTGTCCACAGGCAAACTCGTCCTCTTGAAAGGTAATGCGATTAAACTGTGGATAATATTCGTTGTAATCCCCTGCCAGATTCATTTCCATCCACAAAATCCACTCCGAATCGGGACGTACTTCTGCTCTTACGCGAAAATATTCATCCTTGGGCGTTGCTCCCGACACGGCTATTTCCTCTGCACTGCGTTCTTTTGGCGCATTGTTGCTCCTGAAAATGCTGTTCCAACGGGGAAGCGCCACCGGCACATCCGATTTCCCTTCCCAATCGCCCCGACTCACGCGATAAGTGATGAATATTGTTTGACACTCGCCGGTTTCCGGATTTTCTAACCACACGGCAAATTGAGGCGGTTCGGCATAAGTGGAAAGATAAATGGTTTGTTTGTTGATATGTATGTCCACCTCTATCTGCACGCGGTGGTGGGTGCGATGAATAACGTACCATGCAACGAATCCTGTCACCACTATCATTAGGCTTATGGCGATGATAATGGTCTTTTTACTCAGCATTTTGGGCATATTTTATCAAACTATTGATTCCAACTGAAATAATCGCTGCAAATATATGTTAAAATGTTTATTCAATCCAAATTTTCAGCATTATTTTTTTTGCGAAATTTAACTGTATATTTGTTTATCAGGTTTAAACGCTCTTTTAAACTAATGTTCCATGCGTCTATTTCGGCGTGAACGGGAAAGATTTGAAATCACTGCTGAGAATAGACAGCGAAGCCTTGGCTTCCTCTATGAACATATCGGGATTTAAACGAGTGGTTTCCTGATAGCCCGGCGAGGCATCATATGGAAAGTTAAGATTTTCCGGATGATCTAAACCTTTATCTTTCAGAAGTGCAGAGACTACTTCCCAATCACTCCATGTATAAGGAGTGGTTGCTACGGCAGTATTGTCGCACACAAGAGTGATCGCTATGCCATCGGTTCGTGATGTTTTCAGGTAATAATCCTTGCCACACCGGATAACGTTCAAGCAAATATCGGCTGAAACTGCATCATTTATCACTTGCGATCTGCTGGGGTCTGAAAACTGGAGCAGTGTCCACGGCATACGGACTGTTATGCCATTGTTGCGCAGGTGCACTGCGGCATCTTGTCCCGGTGTGTTGTTGCCTGTGTGAAGATGCAGTCTGCCTATATGGTGTATTGTGCCAAATTCGTCATTTTGCCATCGCACGGGCATCCATGGATTGCCATCGCTTAGGACGGATTTGAAAGCAGGAGTACGGCTGTTTTGGAACACCAAGCCGAACAGGTCATAATCCTGCATCACGTACAGATTGGCTGAATCGGGAGTTACCCTCAACAAAAATTCCGCTCTGGCGCTGGTCATCAGTTTCTTACCGTTGGGCAACGTACTTTCACCCAAATTACGGTTGTAGGTATCAAATGCTATCCAAAGTGTGTCGCCGGTTGTCAGCGGCGAGTTGAGTGTCGCTTCCAAATTCAGCGATAAGAAATCATGTGACACAGTGGTTGTGGAAATGTGTCCCTCAGCGAAATGGTTCGTCTGGCTTGTGTTAAAATACTGCGGATTGGGATTAAACTGGAGCAATCCAAAATTGTTTTCCGGTGCGCTGATGTTATACCACAACGGACGTCGTTCTCCCTCTGTCATGGGGTTGGTAATCCATGTTATTTTAAACCACTCGTCCATCCACGAAAAGGCAACGCCACCGGCACAATTAGTGTCGTACATGTTGTGCATCATGCGTACCATGTATTGTCCCTGCTGTTCTTCAGTCATTCCGCCATGATACATTCCACTGCTGGAAAACTGGGCTGTGCCGTAACTCGTTGGCACGCCAAATTCGGCAATCAGCAAGGGATAATGGGTGTACCACGATTGTAACTCTTCAATATATGCCATATAAGGGTTGGCGCCCATATCATCGGTTTTATCCTTGTATTTTTCGTCATTGTTTATAAAATTAGGATAATATGGATAGGCATGATAGGAAATGAACTGCCCTGCGGGAGCATCTGTCATTATTACTCTGTTGAGGTCCAAAGACTGTCCATCTTCCGTTTCGCCGAAAGGCTCGCTTGGATGCGTCAGCGGGTCGAGCGTAACCCATGACGAAAACGCTATCGGTCGTTCGGTATGATAGTGGGTACGCTCGTAGGCAATCATGCCATCCATCTGCGCCACAACCCACACCTCTGAGGCTTGAGCAGCCGCCGGAATAGAGAAATGGACACCGTC
>JAITTD010000053.1 GCA_031287245.1 Bacteroidales bacterium | reverse complement strand
ATATAACCGAGGCTTGCACCGTTCACTCGTTTCTCCGTTCCCCCGTTTCTCCGTAAAAATTTATTTTTCTATTGATAAATGATTTTTTAACTTTGTAACATCAAATTTGAAAGGATTTGTAGCATATTGCTTGTAATATAATACCTTAGTAATAAAATGTGGAAAGATGAAATGAAGGAAACGGCTCTTATTAAAAACGAGATAAGACGCCGAGTGGGTAGCGGTGAACCGAAGCAATCTATTTTGGACGATATATCAAAAAAGTATAAGAAAAATATGGCGATTATCAAGATGTTGGAAAGCACACCATCCATCGCCATGAAGAAAAAATATTACTACCATAATATTGGTGTGTTTATCCTGCTGTTCGCTATTTTTGTGCTTGACAGCATCATCTCTGCTAAATTCTTTTTCCCTGAATGGTTGAACGCACCAAAGTTGATTTACAATGACTTTGAGAAATATATCATCATGACGGTTAATCTGATCAACATCGCGCTTGATGTGATGTTGTTGATCGGAGCAGGCTTGTACAGAATGGAAACATACAGCTGGATAGCCGTGCGTGCCCTCATCTCGCTCGTGCAGATTATTACTGTCAATGTGGCGTCGCGACTCAACACAGACAGTTTGATTTATTTCACTCTTGTGCTGTTAGTGGCATCCTTTGTAGCAGGCATGTTCATGGGCGTGAAACTCAGTCCGCGCCGTGTGCCCAAAACCATCGAAGTGGAGATTGAAAATGAAAAGATAAAAAAAACAATTTACGTTTTCCCCGATTAAACAATATGTCAGATAAAGTATTGAACAGCAATAAAGAAACTGCGCAGAAATCATTAGGACGGCTGATTGAAATCATGGACGAATTGCGTGAAAAATGCCCGTGGGACAAAAAGCAAACCATCGAAAGTCTGCGCCATCTCACCATTGAGGAAACTTACGAGTTGGCAGATGCCATTCTCGACAAGGATATGCAGAACATCCGCAAAGAATTGGGCGACGTGTTGCTGCATCTCGTGTTTTATGCAAAAATTGCTTCCGAAACAGGTGATTTCACCTTTGCCGACGTAATTGACGGGCTGTGTGAAAAGTTGATTTTTCGCCATCCTCATGTTTTCGGCGATGTGTCGGTGAAGGACGACAGCGATGTAAAAACCAACTGGGAGAACCTGAAAATCAAAGAAGGCAACAAATCCATACTGGCAGGAGTGCCGAAATCGTTGCCCGCCATGGTGAAGGCGCTGCGAATACAGGACAAAGTGCGTTCCGCAGGCTTCGACTGGGATAAACGCGAGCAGGTGTGGGACAAGGTGAACGAGGAAACCGGCGAATTGAAGCAAGAGATAGATCGCATGGATACTGCCGGAATGGAAGCCGAATTTGGCGATTTGTTTTTCTCTTTGGTCAATGCAGCGCGACTGTATGGCGTTGATCCCGAATCGGCGCTCGAACGCACCAATCGCAAGTTCATCACACGTTTCAACTATCTGGAAGAAAAAACCATCCAAGCCGGACGTCCGCTGACGAGTATGTCGCTGGACGAAATGAACGTCATTTGGGACGAAGCGAAGGCGGAGGAACGGAGAAACGGATAAATGCTAACGCACGACAGTACATTCATCAAAGAGGCGGCGCGAAACATTGGGTTTGCGGATTGCCGCATTGCAAAAGCAGAAGCCATACCTGAGGAAACGCAATATTTGAAGCGTTGGTTGCAAAACGGAATGTACGGAACGATGGAATATATGGCTCGTAACACCGATAAACGCGAAAATCCCGCTTTGCTGGTGGATGGTTGTCAAACGGTGGTGTCGCTGGCGGTCAATTATTATCCGGCTTTTCGGCAAAGGGCGGATGTGCCGCAAATTGCCAAATACGCATACGGTAAGGATTATCATTGGGTGGTGAAACCGATGCTTCACCGCTTGATGGGATCCATCCGCGAGCATTACGGCGCTGTGCACGGGCGCGTTTTTACCGACTCGGCGCCTGTGATGGAACACGCATGGGCTACTCGTAGCGGATTGGGCTGGACAGGCAAGCACTCGCTCGTCATTCATCCGCAATACGGCTCATACATCTTTCTGGGCGAATTATTTCTCGACATCGCCGTTGAACCCGATGCGCCCATTGCCAACCGTTGCGGCGCCTGCACCCGTTGCATGGACGCTTGTCCGGTGCAGGCTATTGTGGCGCCCCACGTGGTGGACGCCCGCCGTTGCCTGTCATACCTGACCATTGAACACAAAACGGATTTCCACCCGCCGTTGTCCCTGCATCGCCATTTGTTCGGCTGCGACCTTTGCCAAAACGCCTGTCCATGTAATAAAAAGGCGCAACCGACCGCAATCAGCGATTTTAAGCCCAACCGTGAGATGCTGAACATGAATGAAACCGACTGGAAAAACCTCTCCAAAGAAGACTTTGAGCGGATGACAAAAGATTCGCCCTTGCAGCGTGCAGGATTTGAAAGTTTGCACAGGAATCTGAAAAATTTAGGGAACAAAATCTAAAGTAGACCTCATGCTCGCCTCTACATGCCCCGTCCTCTACCGGTTTTAAATTTTTTTTCACCGTTTTTGAAATTTTGGCACAGTATTTGTATTACTGTTAACAGTTCTTTAATTTAATAAATTTTATCATCATGAAAAGAAAGGTAAATAAATGCCACCACTTTTCAACGATTGGTAGTAAGAATTTCAATCTTGTAAGAAGTTCTTTTTTTGTACGCAAGTACAGAACCACGTTGTAAGGAAATGTCGTAAAAAAACGACTTTTTTATAACGAAGACTGTTAAAAACAAGATATTACAATGCTCATGAAGTTATTGAGCATTTTTAAAATGATTTTTTAAGGTTAGTTTAATTGATAATTGTTTGGTTTGTTAGAAAGAGTTGACGCCCCTCGCCAACTCTTTCTAATTTTTATGTCCAAACTGAACTATTGAACTTTTGCCGGTTTCACAACCGAACGCGGCGTAATCTGCATCAAACCGCTTGTGATGAGCGAATCGCCTTCGCTAAGCCCCGTCAATATTTCTATCTTGTCATTGGTGCGGGTTCCGGTTTGTACCAGCACCGATTCTACATTGCCGCCGCGATACACAAAAATTTTCTGCCCCACCGATTCCGATAAAACAGCATCGCTGGGCACCATCAGAATATTTTTCTTGGTTTCCATTAATACATTGATTCTCACGAAAGCGCCCGGCGTCAGCAATTTGTCGTTGTTGGGCGTCAACGCTTTCATCTGCAAGGTTCTGGTGGCTGCGTCTATCATTGATTCTACCGCATAAACGGTGGCAGTCCGCTCGCTGAGCATCCCTTCAATCGTATATTTGATGACAGAATTTTTGCCAATGGTTCCCACATATTTTTCGGGCACTGCAAACTGTATTTTCACAGGATTGTCGCTCACCAGGGAAGCAATATCGGTGCCCGGAGTAATGTATTCGCCCGGGGATATCTTTCTGAATCCGATTTTTCCATCGAAGGGTGCCACAATTTCGGTTTTGGAAATCTGCGATTCCAGCAGGGAAATGTCTGCCTGCGCCGATTGCAGGTTAGCATACGCCACATCGTACTCCTGTCGGCTGATGGCTTCCTTCTCCAACAACTGCCGCTGACGCGCTTCCACATCCGCTGTGAGTCTCAGGTTGGCACGGGCTTTCAGCAACTGGGCTTGCAGGTCGTCATCATACACTTTTATCAGCAAGGTACCCTTTTCCACTTGCGTACCCTCCGTGAAGTGTATGCCGGTAATCTTACCCGACACCTCGCTCTTCAAAACCACTTCTTCATTGGCTTCTACCGAACCTATCACCGACAGTGTTTCGGTAAATTTCTCCGGTTTCATCACCTGCAAATTGACCATTACAGCGGGACGGACAAAATTGCCTCC
The DNA here is from genome assembly GCA_031287245.1 of Bacteroidales bacterium. Taxonomy (GTDB): domain Bacteria; phylum Bacteroidota; class Bacteroidia; order Bacteroidales; family UBA4181; genus JAIRLS01. The sequence goes on along the minus strand of JAITTD010000053.1, from coordinate 11,915 downwards.
CTTATTTCGGGAAGAGTCGGAAGCGACCACTTTGTAAATAATAGCGACTGCAAACGCAAGAACTATCGCAATGATAATTATCGTTTTTAATTTCATGACATACGGTTTAAAATTGGACAAAGTTAATCATTAAATATATCGGTTTTTATGAAAAAATCTTAATATTTGTTAAAGGTATCACGATTTCGATTTATTATCTTACTTTTGTAAACAATTCATTTTTATCAAAACAACCATGAAAACGTTTATTTACAGTCTTTGCGCCGTTTCGCTACTGGCAACAGCCTGTCAAAAAAATAGCCCTGAACGGACTCCCGTTGATTATGTGAACCCGTATATCGGGAACATTAGCCATCTGTTAGTGTCCACTTTCCCTACGGTACAGCTTCCCAACAGTATGCTGCGCGTATATCCCAACAGGGAGAACCATACCGGCGATTTGATAGAGGGATTGCCCTTGATTGTCACCGGACACAGAGGCGGTTCGGCTTTTCGGCTCGACCCTGTCAATGCAGTTGAACAAAGCCTTCCAAATGGTTATTCGTATGGAAATGAAAAAATTACACCCTATCGTTATTCTGTTGATTTGGACGACGAAGAAATCGGAATTGATTTTGCGCCTTCACAACGTTCAGCCATTTACCGATTCGGCTTCCGCAAAGGCAACGGGAATATAGTACTGTCCACTCGCAGCGGAAAATTAGAGGCGACAGCAAACGGAGTGCAGGGGTATCAGAATTTAGAAAACTTTCGGCAGATGCCGGATGGCAAAGTGCCTGCACGAGTATATTTGTACTTGGAAACGGAACAAAAGGCTTCAAAAACGGCTGTTTTGGAAACAAACAACGAACATTCGTCAGCCATAGCAATGACTTTCGACTCTCCTTCTGTCAATATCCGTTACGGCGTGTCGTATATCAGCATCGAACAGGCGCAAAAGAACCTGAACAAGGAAATAGCCCACTACAATGTGGACAAACTGGCTCAAGCGGGACGCGACAAGTGGAACGAAGCGCTTGGCAAAATCAAGGTGGAGGGAACGGATGAAAACGCCAAAACGGTTTTTTACACCTCGCTTTATCGCACCTGCGAGCGGATGGTCAATATTTCGGAAGACGGGCAGTATTTTAGCGCCGCCGACCACCAAATACACAGCGATGAGGGGCGTTCCGTCTATACCGACGACTGGATTTGGGATACCTACCGCGCTGTACACCCTTTGCGCATCATCATTGAACCTGAAATGGAACAGGATATGTTGCGCTCGTACATTTTACTGGCAGAACAGTCAAGCGATGGCTGGCTGCCTACCTTTCCGGGTATCAGCGGTGACGGGCACGCCATGAACGGCAATCACTCTATCGCTTCTATCTGCGATGCCTATACCAAAGGCTTGCATAACTTCGACATTCGGGCAGGCTTGAAAGTCGCTGCAAAAACGATGAACGAAAGGTCGCTTATCCCGTGGTCGCGCGTTCCTGCCACGGAATTGGACAAAGTTTATCGAGAAAAAGGCTATTTCCCGTCGTTGGAAGAGGGAGAGCAAGAAACCGTCAAGGAAGTGTCGTGGGAACGCCGACAAACCGTTGCCGTTACGCTTGCTGCCTGCTATGATGAGTGGTGTGTGGCACAAATAGCCAAATCTTTGGGAGATGAGGCGGTTTTTAAGGAGTTTCAGCAACGCTCATTGAATTATCGCAATATATACAATGCAGAAACAGGCTTTTTCCATCCCAAAAACAAATCGGGCAATTTTATCGAACCGTTTGACTACCGCTTTTCGGGAGGTCCCGGTTCGCGCGATTATTACGATGAAAACAATGGCTGGATTTACCGTTGGGACGTGCAACACAACATTGCAGATTTGATTGAACTGATGGGCGGTAAGGCTGAATTTGTCAAAAACCTTGACCGGACTTTCCGCGAACCACTGGGGCGCAACCGGTACAATTTCTATTACCAGCATCCCGACCACACGGGCAACGTAGGGCAATATTCGATGGGCAACGAGCCATGTCTGCACATACCATATCTGTACTGCTATGCCGGACAGCCGTGGAAAACCCAGAAGCGCGTAAGAACGCTGCTCTCGCAATGGTTTCGCAACGATTTGATGGGTATTCCGGGCGATGAAGACGGCGGCGGAATGACAGCATTCGTAGTGTTTTCATCATTAGGGTTTTATCCTGTCACTCCCGGACTTCCCATGTATGTGATAGGCAGTCCCGTATTTGAAAAATCGAGCATACAATTAGCCAACGGGAAGACATTCACGGTGCAGTGCATCAATTATGCGCCTGAAAATATGTACATTCAATCAGCCCGTCTCAACGGGCAGGCGTGGAATCAGCCCTGGTTCAGCCATCAGGAGTTGATACAGGGGGGAACGCTGGAATTGACAATGGGCAACACGCCCAACAAAGCGTGGGGGGCGGCATCCGCACCGCCATCCTTCGAAATGCTACCAGCACCACAATAAATTTTATTTTTTATTTTAGTGACAACAGCCTACCTGAACTGGATAAACAGACGCACTTGTGAATCTGAAAAAATCATGTACCTTTGCAGCAGTTTTAAATTAAATCAAATCAGATACCATAATATATAGTGCCATGAAATATTTTCATTTGTTCCTCTCTTTGGTGATTTTACTTGCGTCCTGTGACTCAAGAAACACTCATTTTCTGAAAGATGAACAGTACCGTAACCAAGTAAACACACAGTTTGAGAAGCGCAAAAGCCAAGCCTCCGGGCGTCAACAGGCTTTGTTCTCGGTGTTGGATCGTCCCCATCTTTCGACGGAACAGCGTGAAGCGCTGCAATTCCTGTATGCCTATATGCCGCTCAGCGATTTAGCGGATTACGATGGCGATTTTTTCCTCCATCTGGTGGACGAGGCGCTCCGCATCCGCGATTATTTCCCGTGGTGCAAAACCATTCCCGACGATATTTTCCGCCATTTTGTGCTGGTTTACCGCATCAACAACGAAAATTTGGACGATGCCCGCTCTGTTTTCTTCGATGAGTTGAAAGAGCGTGTGAAAAATCTGTCCATGCAGGATGCTGCTTTGGAAGTCAATCAATGGTGTCGCGAAAAGGTCTCATACAGCGGCACAGATCCTCGTACCTCGGCTCCATTGGCGTTGGTGCGCACCGCTTGGGGGCGCTGCGGCGAAGAATCCACTTTCACCACCACTGCTCTGCGTGCCGTAGGGATTCCTGCCCGCCAGTGCTACACGCCGCGCTGGGTACATTCCGATGACAATCACGCATGGGTGGAAGTATGGGTGGACGGTCAATGGCACTTTATGGGCGCCTGCGAACCCGAAGCAGTATTGGATGCCGGTTGGTTTGCCGCTCCCGCCACACTTGCCATGATGGTACACACCAATGTTTTCGGCGCATACACCGGTGCGGAAGAAAAAAACTTAGAAACGCCGCTCTATTCCAAAATCAACTTGCTGGCAAACTACGCTGCCACGCGCAAAGTGCTGGTGCAGGTGGTGGACGGGAACGACCAGCCTGTGGAAGGCGCCACCGTACAGTTTAAAGTGTATAATTATGCCGAATTGTATCCCATATCCGCCAACACCACCGACAAAAACGGTCAAACGTCCATCATGTCGGGCGGCGGCGACCTTATGATTTGGGCAAACAAGCAAAATGCCTACGGATACAGGAAATCGACGAAGGACGAAACGATCACTGTCGTGAAATTAGACCGGAAGAAAGACGCAGAGTACGACGAAACCTACCTGATGAACATCCCGCAAGGACGACCGATACCCAAACTTCCTGCCGAACTGGCGAAAAACAATGCCCGCCGTCTGGCTCACGGTGATTCTATCAGAAATGCCTATATACAAACGTTTGCAACGGAAAACGCAGCGAAGGAAATCGCTGCACAATACAAGTTAAACAGCGTAGAAGTGTGGAAATACCTGAAACTGGCGCAAGGCAACTGGCAGGAAATAAAAGAATTTATCATCCTGAAAAAAGACCATCCCGATTTGTTCCCGTTTTTAGCCACGCTCAGTGAAAAAGACCTTCGCGATACGCCGGCTGCTTTTCTGGCTGACCACCTGCAAGACAGGCAAAACCTGAAGATAAAAGCCGGAACACCGGAAAATATGGTGGTTCCCTATATCCTCTCACCGCGCATAGAGTTGGAAATCATCCAGCCGTGGCGAAGTTTTGCTCAAAGCATTGTCAGCGCTTCCGATCAGGATGAAGTTCGTGCTCACCCCGAATATATCATTGATGCTATCAAGAAAAAAGTGAAACTTGACAACGACGAGAATTACTACCATTGCAGGCTTACCCCGAGAGGCGTGTATGAGTTGGGCACTGCCGACTTCCGTTCGCGAGATATCTGTTTTGTGGCGGCTTGTCGCAGTTTCGGTATTCCCGCAAGGCTTGAACCGGCCACTTACAAACCTCAGTATTTTGAGAACGGACAGTGGACGGACGCCGTTTTTGAACAGAAAGAAGTCCAAACGACCAACCTTCCGAAGGTGAAACTGACGGTGCAAAATGACCCCAGCAACTTGATAAAACCGTCTTACACCTCGCATTATACCTTGGCATACTTCGCAGACGGTGATTTTCATACGCTTGACTATGAAGGAAGCCCTGCTGTTGCCACCTTCCCGTATTCGTTGAATCTGGACGAGGGCTACTATCGCCTCTTAGCCGGAAGTCGCGGTCATGACGGCTCTGTGACGGTTTACACAAAATATTTTAAATTGGAAAACGGAAAACCGTTGACACTGAGTGTTAAAATGCCCGAAGTGTTAGAAAAATTGACAGAGAAAGGCACCATAGACATGAATACCACTGTGCAACAAGCAAATGGCGATAAAATATCGTTGAAACAGTTATCCAACGGCAAAGGGTTAATGATTTGCATTCTCGATCCGGGAAAAGAACCGTCCAAGCACATCTTGCAAGACCTTCCGGCTGCCAAACAAACTTTGGAAGAATGGGGAGGAGGCATCTTGCTGACAACGCCGGACGACAAACTGAGCGCCGCCTTCGATGCCTCTGCGTTCAAGGGACTGCCCAAACAAATCGTGTGGAGCACGGATGATAAACGCGCTCTGCTGAATACCGCCTGCAACGTGCTGAACACGCCTATAGAGGATAATTTCCCGCTGACAATCTATCTGTCGGATATGGGCGGTATCCTGTATTCGTTCTTTGGCTACAAAATCGGCATGGGCGAAGAAATTGTCAAAATCATTCAGAAAGAACGCACTTGTCAATAATGATGAATGATGAATGAAATCTTCAATGGATTTGCGAGCGATAATAACGCTACCGTTCATCCTCGCATTATGCAGGCGCTGGCGGATGCCAACCACGGACATTGCTTGTCGTATGGCGACGATTCCTTTACGGAAGAGGCGCTAAGCCTGTTTAAGCAACTGTTTGGACAAGATTCAGAAGCATTTTTCGTGTTCAACGGCACAGGCGCCAATGTGCTGGCTTTGCAAGCCTTGACACAGCCGTATCACGCCATTATTTGCGCCGACACAGCACATATCTGTGTGGACGAATGTGGAGCGCCGGCACGCTCGCTTATCGCCAACCCCACCAAAGACGGCAAACTGACCATAGCCCATATTGAACCGCATTTGCACGTATTGGGCGTGGAACATCATTCGCAACCCCATGCGGTGTCCATTAGCCAATCCACCGAAATGGGCACCGTTTACACTGTGGACGAAATCAGGGAGATAGCCGCCGTTTGCCATCGACACGGGCTGTTTCTGCACGTGGATGGAGCGCGGATAGCCAACGCGGCAGTATCTTTGAATGTTTCTTTGCAAGAGATGATTGTCAAAACCGGTGTTGACATACTGTCGTTTGGCGGAACGAAAAACGGAATGATGTTTGGCGAAGCGGTAGTCATTTTGAACCCTGCATTGGCACAAACGTTTAAATACATCCGCAAACAAGGGACACAGTTGGCATCCAAAATGCGGTTCATCGCAGCGCAGTTTATAGCCCTGCTTACAGACAATCTGTGGTTACAAAATGCCCAAAATGCCAATCGAATGGCACAATTGCTGAGCCACAACGCCAGAGAAATGGGAATTACCGTCACACAGCCCACGCAAGCCAACTCGGTATTTGCCGTTTTGCCTGCCGAAGCCATCAAAAAATTGCAGCAAGAATCCTTCTTTTATATGTGGAATGTGGCGAATAATGAAGTCCGGTGGGTATGCTCATGGGATACCACAGAAGAAGACGTGAAACAGTTTACAGCGAGTTTAAAGTTTAAAGTTTCGGGTTTAAAGTTTGAAGTTTCGGGTTTAAAGTTTAAAGTTTCGAGTTCCAAACCTGAAACTCGAAACCCGAAACTCGAAACCCGAAACTCGTAAAAATAATTTCGGATAAAATAAAAAATGAAAACAGTCGTTATTCAAGTATTAATAAAAGACGACAATCATAATATGCAAGAGGATCAAGAAAATAATGTAATCGTAGTGACATGGGATTTCACCCAAGTGTCGGAATATGCGTTGGCTCATGCCGTTAAACTGGCAAAAATCATGAACTACGAAATTAAATTGCTGCATATCGTCAAAGCGGGAGTAAGCGATTACGTCATAGAAAAAGCAGAGGAACAGTTGCTAATTGTCAGCAAAAAGACATACGGCGAAACCGGAGTCGTTTGCTCCGTAGTGATACAAAAGGGCAATCTGTTTTCGGCTATTTCCGACTATGCCAGCCAAACGAATACTCAATTGGTCGTTATGGGAACGCACGGTATCAAGGGCGCCCAAAAATTATTCGGCAGTAAAGCATTGAAAGTACTTACAGGCTCCAACGCACCATTCATTGTCGTACAATCCATGCCCGATCAAAATGCCAAAATAGCCAGTGTGGTTTTTCCGATTGATTTCAAATCGGAGAACAAGGAAAAGGTACAATGGGCTATCTACGCAGGACGCAATTTTTCATCCAAAGTGTATCTGTTTAAATCGCCCGTAATGGACAGTGATTTGCAAAAGAAGGTAAATGCCAATCTGAATTTTGCCATCCGTTTTCTGAAACAAAACGATATTGAATACGAGATATTTACAGCGTCAAAATCAAGTGATTTTGCAGGCGAAACCATCCGGTTTGCCGAACAGATGAAGGCTGACCTGATCATCGTCACCACCACCAAAGACATTACACAATTTGACTATATATTTGGAGCCGATGAGCAGACAATTATAGCCAACAGCGCTCAAATTCCCGTAATGTGTATGAATCCGATGCTGCGTTATGCAAGGGTAGGGCAGTTCATGTATGGATAAGCGAAAGGCTGTTAATGACTGACAGAAAGGGTTTTGGCGACACATTCTACTAATTTATCAATAAAATAGCCGTCTTTGATAATATAATCAACAACGCCAAGCGATTTAGCCTCAGCAATCATGTCAGCATCGCTGTTCCCTGATAACATGATAACCGGAATATCAACATTCCATGCCTTGACGGCTTTGACAACTTCCAAGCCACTCATCAGGTTGACTTCAAGAAAAAGATCCACCACCACCAGTGAAGGATTCAAATTCAATTGTGCAATACAATCTTCGCCTTTATGGAATGCTTTGGTGGCAAAACCATCTTTACATTTGAATGTATATTCAAGAAGATTGATAAACATCGGCTCATCATCAACAAAAAATATCAATTTCTCATTCATAAAACACAATTATACCATACTTTTTCAGTTCATTTTAACCTCTCAAAAGTAGAGTTTATTTTTATAATTACCAAAACAATGCGATTCGATTTCATGAAAAAAATGCGTCTTTTGAATCGGCGCTGTATTTATAGCGCTGATTATAAATAATATGCAATTTGTCTGTTTTGTTTTTCAATAAAAAAATAAAAAAAGATGACATTTTTTCAGGTATTATCATTATTTTTGCACCCTAAAAATCCAAGTCAATGAGCCTATTAAGATTAAATGTAATTTTGGGGATTTTCCCTGAAACGGGAAGATTTGAAAAAAATCGCCAACAAGTGATATCCGATTACCACGACTTTTTAGCCTATGCAGAGTCAGATGAGTTAGCCCGTTTTGAGTATCTGAGTAAGCATTTAGCGTCCCCCGAATTGGATGAACTGCGGAACAAGCGAGTGAAGAAAAAAGTAATCACTTTTACACAACGGATACAACAAGTGATTCGCGCTTTTCGTCGTAGCCGTTTGGAGGAATTGGAGGAATTGGAGAATAAACCGGAAACAGACCCTGACGAGATAGCTGCCTTAGAAGAGTTGGCTGCCCTTGAAAATGAATTTGAGCAGATAAAAAAGTCGAAATCACTGAAGAAATATCTGCACAGTAAAGCCAATGTAAGCCAGTTTGAACCTTTGACCACTTGGAAATTGCAATTTGAAGATGATTTCGATGCCACACATCTGGATACAGAGAAATGGCTGACTCGCTATTTTGGGGCAGAGAAAATTTTGAAGCGGAGTTATTCGCTTTGGGGCGATCAGCAATGTCTTACCGAAGGAGAAAATATAAGCCTTTCAAATTCAAAACTGTCAATTGAAACAAGACCTGAGGAAAAAAAAGGAATAGCGTGGAATCCCATGGCAGGATTTATTCCGGTGGAATTTCCATATACCTCCGGAACCGTCAACACCGGCAAATCGTTCAGGTTTAAGCATGGAAAAATAGAAGCAAAGGTAAAAGTTCCCCAAGGCGCGGCTTATCACGCTTTTTGGCTTGCCGGCGAAAGCGTTTTACCGCAAATCAACATATTCAGTTATGTAAAAGGCAAGTTTTATTTGGGCAATTTCTGGGGAAAATTGAACGATGCCAATGGTGCAAACCATGATATTACCGCTTTAACAGGCGCTTTTGCCGGCAAAAGTTACATTTTTTCATTGGAATGGAGTAAAAAAGAACTTGTTTGGGCTATTAACGGCGTGCCGATGAAAACAATGACTTTGGGAATACCCAACGATCCAATGTACATAGCATTCGGATCAGGAGTAAAAACACAAAAACGCTCATTGAAAAGCCCTGTCAAGATGGAGATAGACTGGGTGCGATATTATTCAAAATAAATTTTTAATCTGCTGATGGATAATTTATCAAACGGTGCATTGCTTTTGTTTTCAGGATTGGTCGCTTTTCTGATTACTGCTTTTTCCATACCTGTTGTGGTGAGGGTGGCTAACGTAAAACGCTTGTTTGATGAACCTACTCAACGAAAGAGTCATCGCAAAAAAATTCCCACTTTGGGAGGAATTTCTCTTTTTGCCGGTTTCACCATTGCCGCAGGCTCTTTCATTAGTTACCAACACATGCCTTCTCTGCAATATGTGCTGGTGGCAAGCATCATTATTTTCTTTATCGGGATGAAAGACGACCTGGTAGGAATCACACCTCTCAAAAAACTGCTGGGACAAATTGTTGCCGCATTAGTGCTGATAATACCCGGAAACCTCTCATTATCCAGCCTGCACGGATTTTTTGGCATTTACCATATATCGCCCGTCACGAGCGTTTTGATCACCATCTTTGTGATTGTTCTGATCATCAACAGCATCAATTTAATAGATGGCGTAGATGGATTAGCCGCTTCTGTGGGAATGTTGGCCGCCACTTTTTTCGGCGTATGGTTTTACCTGTCAGGCAATCCTGAATACAGCCTTATTTCGGTGGCTCTATTCGGTTGCCTGTTCGCTTTTTTCTGGTATAATATCTCCAAAGGAAAGTATAAAATCTTTATGGGCGATACAGGATCTTTGCTGATGGGACTCATACTGAGTGTGCAGGTAATACTGTTCAACCAGCAAAACATCGGATTGACTTCAGCCTTTGCCCTCAAATCAGCGCCTGCCGTTTCTATTGCCGTCCTGATTCTTCCGATGTTTGACACTCTTCGTGTATTCATCATCCGAATGATACGCGGGCGTTCTCCTTTTCTGGCAGATAAAAACCACCTTCACCACCTTCTGCTGAGGTTGGATTTTTCACACATACAAACCACTATATTGCTGATGCTCGTCAACGCAGCCTTCATTATGTTAGCCTTACTGCTACAGCATATCGGAATTTTCTGGCTGACACTCACTATATTTACAGTTGCCACCGCAGCATCTATCCTCTTGGAACGCAAAGTGCACAAACACAACCATCACCGCGCACCGAACGACTTATAAAAGTATGAACAATACATTTATTAAAGAAACGAAAGCGCTGTTCAAAGCGTCGGATGTGGTGGTGCAACTAATAGCCGTCAATGTGGCGGTTTTTGCAGTCTATCACCTGATACACCTGTTTTTCTTCCTGTTTGCAGCCGACGATCATTTTTTGCTGATGACGTGGCTGGCAGCGCCTGCCGATTTGTCAGCGCTGGCTCTGCGCCCGTGGACAGTCATCAGTTATATGTTCTTTCATCAAGATTTGCTCCATCTGCTGTTCAATATGTTATGGCTGTTCTGGTTTGGGAAAATTTTCCGCGTCTATTTCGATAAAAACCTTTTGTTCAATGTCTTTATTTTGGGCGGTTTGGCAGGCGTTTTCTTCTACATCGCTTCCTACAACCTGTTTCCCGTGTTTTCAGCAGAGAAATATTTCTCTACCATTATTGGCGGTTCGGCAAGCGTATTGGCGGTGGTACTGGGCGTTTCATGCTATGCACCCCACTACAAAATCAACCTGTTCTTCTTCGGTTCCATCCAACTGATATACATTGCCGCAGCAGTGGTTCTGCTTGATTTGGTATCCATTTCCATGAGTGACAACACAGGAGGGCATATCGCCCACCTCGGAGGAGCGTTTTTCGGCTATCTGTTTGCCATCAACATTCAAAAAAGAAAAGACATCACAGCATGGTTTACGAGATGGTACCTTGGCATTCAATCCTTATTTCGCAAAAAGCCCAAAATGAAGGTTCATTACAAAAAACCACCTGCCAACGACTGGGATTACAACAAACAGAAGAAAGACAATCAGGCGGAAATAGACCACATTCTGGATAAAATATCCAAAGGAGGCTACGATGCCCTGACACGCGAGGAAAAAGAAATTTTGTTCCGCCAGAAAAACAACTAACGGGGCGGCTTTCTCTTCGCAGACCTCAACGCTCCTGTCCCCAACCTCGACATTCCCGTCCTCGACCCCGACGTTCCTTTCGCCGACCTCGACATTCCTGTCCCCGACCTCGACATTCCTTTCGTCGACCCCGACATTCCTTTCGCCGACCTCGACATTCCTGTCCCCAACCCCGACATTCCTGTCCCCAACCCCGACATTCCTTTCGCCAATCTCGACATTCCCGTTGCCGACCCCGATGTTCCTTTCGCCGACCCCGACATTCCTTTCGCCGACCTCAACATTCCTTTCGCCGATGGAACACTCCTGTTGTCAATAGGAACATTCCTGTTGCCGATAGGAATGTAACACGAGCAGATGCCAAAAATTCCTATTGCGGATGGCAAGATTGCGATTGCTGACCGGAATATTGCTATCCGCAACCGCAACATGGAGGTTGCCGATAGCAATATTCAATCATTTTTGGAACAGTATCGAGGTTCCGGACAGGAACATTGCTGTCGCCGACAGCAATTGCCGCATCATTGGCGCGTATATTGGCGCCATCATTCATCATTCATCATTCTTTTCTATTTATGTCCTACGGACAGGCCAGTTGCCCGTTAGGGCATTCATATCAATAGAGAAATATAGTAAACAATACCGCTTTTGTCCGTAGGACATGCACTGCGACAATTTGAAATGCGCCCTGTCAAAAAGGCTAAATCTTTTTTTGAGGCGCTATGATGCCCGAAGGGCTTGATTTTCATAACCGCAGGCGAGCGAAGCGTTGCCTGCGGTAGTGCGAACACACGAACACTACTGCCTGAAAGGCAGCACTAAAAGGCTAGCAATTCAT
>JAITTD010000271.1 GCA_031287245.1 Bacteroidales bacterium | reverse complement strand
CCATCCTGCTGTCCTACATCCGCGACATCGATCCGCTGGCGTTTGTCTCGGTGATTGACGCCCACGATGTGCTGGGCGAAGGATTCAAGCCGCTGGACAGTTAAGAATTGTATCAATTTATGTATCCCAAAATGGGGAATTGAGGTGATATTGAGATTTATTTCTATTGATATGAATGTCCTACGGACAAGCGAATATATTCCCCGTTAGGGGATACATATCAATAGAAAATATATAGGCATCCTCCAAAACCTCATAGAGGTTTCACAATATAATCAAGGCTTTTTGTTGTAGTTATTATTGAAGGCTACTTAGCTCTTTTTATTGAGTTCATTCCAAATCAAAGCGCTTGCGCCCAAAACCGCTACATTTCCTTCCGGCAGGGAGGATATTTGAATCGGTATCTTGCCTTGATAGTTTTTCAACAGGTTACTTTCAAAACTTTCACGTGTCGGTTGGAGGATATAATCGCCTGCTTTTGCCAAGCCGCCAAAAAGGAATATCGCTTCGGGAGCGGTGTGTGCTACGGCATCGGCTAATTTGATACCCAGTATTTTCCCTGTTTCCTCAAACGCTTTCAGCGCAATGCAGTCCTTACGGGTTGCTGCTTGATAGATAATCTCGGAAGTCATATCATTGAAGGCATATCCGCGCAATTCACTCGGTGTGTTGTATTCTGCAAGCAATTCAAACACTGTCCGCACAATTCCGGGCGCACTGACGTAGGTTTCAAGGCAACCGCGGCGACCGCATCCACATACACGTCCGTTAGCATGAGCACGCACGTGTCCTATTTCGCCGGCAAAGCCATCGTGACCGTACAGCAATTCGCCATTCGTGACCAAACCGCTGCCCAAACCGGTTCCCAAAGTAATCAGGATAAAATCCTTCATGCCCTTTGCGCCGCCGTAAATCATTTCGCCCAAAGCCGCTGCATTGGCGTCATTGGTGATGGCGACAGGCAGTGAAAACACTTTTTGCAGCAGTTCCACCACAGGTACAATTTTCCCTTGCGTCCATTTCAGGTTCACTGCGTATTCAATGCTTCCGCTTTTGTAGTTTCCGCAAGGCGCACCGATACCTATTCCTTTAATATCCGCTTTATCAGCCACTTTGTCGATCAATGTCTTCAATGATTTGCTCAAAGCATCCAGATATCCGTTGAGGGTATCCGCTGTGTCGGTGGGCATTGAGCCTTCTGCCAATACGTTTGCCAACAGGTCTATGACAGCATATTTTGTAAAGGTTCCACCTATATCAACGCCGATTACTGCATCTATTTTCATATTTTTGTATTTAAACGATTAAAACTGTGAGTATTCCAAAGGTAAAAGCCACACACTGACGTTTCTGGTGGCGGTGTAAGCATATTCCGGCAATTTGCTGATACGCTTCCAATCGTCGTGATGAACGAAGTTTTTCCATGCTTCATCGTGCGCAGGCACGTCTTTGTACCATGTCAGATAGATGATAGCCGGCATCTCGCTGCCTGCCAGTATTTCGCCGTAGCATACCGAATTGACGCCGGTTTTGTCGAACACATCAATCTCGTCTTTGTTAAACATTCTGATTTTACGCTGGTTGGCTTCTTCGTTGGGGCTGTGGTAGCGCCGAAACTCAAACAGCGTACGGTCTCTGTCCGGTTGACGCATTTGCGGAATTTTGTCAAATGCTTCACACAGATAGCTTTTGAAATCGACATAAAGCGGATTGGGCGCTGTGCTGTCATAAAATGGTTGTGCCTCTTTGGTGAAGGTTTCATCCTTCCAGATATTTTTTTTAGCTTTGGCAAAGGTTTCCAAATCGGGATACACGAATAAAAGGTAGCGTGCTGCAGGTTCTTCCGGATGGAAAGGCTTGAAAGCGCCTGCTGTTGCGCCCAATCGGTTGTAAGCCGGAATGAGCGTGTTTTGAAAGAACTCATCCAGCGCGGCGCTGTCTTTGGTGAGCGTATAGACGCGCCATTCATAAATTTCTTTTTTGAGACAGTCTGATTCTGTCCCGGACGTTTGGGGGGTGGGGGATATACATCCGCTAACAGCCACAATGATAGCGCATAATGCGACAAGAGACAAGAAATTTTTGTTCATGATATTTAATTTTAATTGATATGTTTACGGCACGAAATTAGAAATTTTTCATGTAATTGCAATGTTTTTTTGGAAATTATTTTTTTTTGCAAATGGCTGATAAACACAAAAAGGCTTGAAAACCGTGGTTTTCAAGCCTTTTATCATTCGGAGAAAGTGGGTTTATTTCAACTCTACTTCGGCTCCTGCTTCTTCCAATTGTGCTTTGATGGATTCGGCTTCTTCTTTGGAAGCGCCTTCCTTCACTGCCTTGGGTGCTGCGTCCACCAATTCTTTGGCTTCTTTCAAACCAAGGCCTGACAACTCTTTCACTAATTTAACGATTTGGAGTTTGGCGCCGCCGGGCGATTTGAGGATTACATCAAAAGATGATTTCTCTGCTGCTGCGGGTGCATCGCCGCCTGCTGCGGGCGCTGCTACTGCTACTGCTGCTGCTGCCGGTTCGATTCCATACTCGTCTTTAAGCACTTGTGCCAACTCGTTTACCTCTTTTACGGTAAGGTTGACTAATTGTTCTGCTAACGCTTTAATATCTGCCATTGTGATATGATTTTAAATTATTAACTACTTTGTTTATTCTTTCTCCGATAATGTTTTTACCAATCCGGCAAGGAGATGACTGCCTGATTGCAATGCCGATACAACATTCTTGGCAGGCGATTGCAACAATAATATAATGTCGCCTATCAATTCGTTCTTCGACTTGATTGTAGCCAAAACTTCCAATTGGTTTTCACCAATATAAATGGATTCCTCCACGTATGCCGCTTTCAATAAGGGGCGTTTGTGTGTTTTGCGAAATTCCTTTATCAGTTTTGCGGGGGTGCTGCTCTCGTTGGAAAACAACACTGACGTAGGTGTTTTCAACACCTCATAGAGTTCTTCGTACTGTCCGTTTGCTTGTTCGAGGGCTTTTTTCAAAAGAGTGTTCTTGGTGACCACTAATTTGATTCCTCTGCCAAAGCATAAACGGCGCAACGCACTGGTATCAGCCGCATTGAGTCCCGACGTATCTGCAATGTAGATATGCGGGTAACTGTTAATCTGCTCTACCAGCCCATCAATAATCTGTCCTTTTTCTGCTTTCTTCAGGGTGATCGCTTCGTATTTTTAGATGAAACAGTTATTCTTCAACGGATTTAGTGTTTACTTTCAGTCCGGGGCTCATCGTGGTGGAGAGAAAAATGCTCTTCACGTAAGTGCCCTTGGCGGCTGACGGTTTCAGTTTGTGAATGGTGCTCATAAATTCTTTCGCATTATCCACAATCTTATCCGGTGTAAATGATACTTTTCCGATAGAAGTATGCACAATACCAAATTTGTCGACTTTAAAATCAATCTTGCCCTGTTTTACCTCAGCCACCGCTTTGCCTACTTCCATGGTCACGGTACCGCTTTTGGGGTTAGGCATCAGTCCGCGAGGACCGAGCACGCGCCCCAGTGCGCCTATCTTGCCCATTACAGCCGGCATGGTGATGATGACATCCACGTCGGTCCAACCGCCTTTGATTTTTTCAATGTATTCGTCCAAACCCACGTGGTCGGCTCCGGCTTCTTTTGCCTCGGCTTCTTTTTCGGGGGTGCAGAGCACCAATACACGGACTTGCTTACCGGTGCCGTGAGGCAACGATACGACACCGCGAACCATTTGATTCGACTTGCGGGGATCGATGCCCAAACGGACGTCAATATCCACCGATGCGTCAAACTTTTGCGTGGTGATGTCTTTCAGTAAGGCGGCAGCTTCCGACAAATCGTATGTCTTGGCAGGGTCAATCTTTTCTAAAACTAACTTCCTGTTTTTTGTAAGTCTTGCCATTTTGTCTGTCAACTTTATTTGTTATTTAAAAGGAGCGTCACCTGTAACGGTAATACCCATACTTCTGGCGGTTCCGGCAACCATCTTCATAGCGGAGTCCAAAGTGAAGGCGTTCATGTCCTGCATTTTATCCTTTGCTATCTCTTCCACCGTCTGCCAGTTCACAGAGCCAACTTTTTTGCGGTTGGGTTCGGGGGAGCCGCCTTTTACCTTGGATGCTTCAATTAATTGAACGGGCACCGGAGGCGTTTTAGTGATAAACTCGAATGATTTGTCCGCGTAAACGGTTATCACCACAGGTATCACCTTTCCAGCCATCGTTTGCGTACGGGCATTGAACTGTTTGCAGAAATCCATGATATTCACACCTTTGGAACCCAATGCAGGTCCTACCGGTGGCGATGGATTGGCTGCGCCGCCCTTTATTTGCAATTTAATTAATCCAGCAACTTCTTTTGCCATACTATTATTTAATTATGAATTACTTGGGCGTCCGGATAACTGGAAGCATCATCCTTTTGCCCTCTGTTGAAAATGGCGTAACATCCATTTAAAACGAGGCGCAAAAGTAATGCTTTTTTTTTAATCTGCAAGCAATGAACAAAAAATATTTTTATGAAATCACTGCACTTGTCTTGTCATGATACGTCATTCGTCATGACTGATTTTATTACTCCGCAAAGATATTGGTTAATCGAAATAACAACATAACTATTTATTTATAAAATCCGAAAGATATGAGCAGCGTGTAACGGCGTCTTTGTAAAAAGATGTTTTGGTGTATCGTTTCAATTGGCTGAAATAGGGATTTTGCGAAAAATAACTGCCTGTAGGGGAGTATTTCCCGTTTTGCCATACGTACAAATCTTCGGATAGCGTCTGCTGGTAGCAAAAAGAAGCCATAAACAGGCTCTGCGCCTTCAATTCCTTGTTTTTTGAGGCTTCAAACGTGCGCATGAAATACTCGCGTGCCGCAGCGGGGTGGTAGTAGTGATACAGTTCGTCTGTCGGCTGTGCTTTTTCCCACCGATCTCTGTCGGTAACAGACCTCCTATAACTGAGCAATTGCCACGAATTGCCAAAGGTGGTCATTTGAAACAAGCCGCAGGCATAGCGAAACAATTCTTCCGGCGTTGGATTGCCTTTTTGAATCTTGTTTTGAAGCGCCGCCATTTCACCAGCGAAACTAAGTTTTGAATGAAAGGACGATTTATCAACATTCGGCGTTGTCTGCTGTCGGGCAAAGGCTGCCGGAAGCGCAAAGGGATTACTGTTCAGATGAAATAGCCCGGAAGCGTCGGACAAGCCTTTAAAGTAGTTTTCGGCTTCCCTGAACTGTAATTTTCGCAGATATTTGGTGCCGGTCAATTCCAAAATCGCTGATTCGCTTTGTCGGCAGTGGCGATACAGAAATGCATCGAAAGCGCTCAGCGTTTCAGGCGTTGCGAGTTGTTTCAGCATCATTTCCAATTGAGAAACATCCGCATTCTTGTCCAGAACGGCAAAATCGCTCAACCCGTAAATGTTTTCTCCTGCCCAATCGGAATATTGCAGGGCTATGCCTGTTGACAATGCCGCTTTCACGGGCTGGTGAATATTCAAATATACGGCAGGCAATTTTTCCGCAAAATAGTGAGCCACAGTGCGATTGAAGAAATTGTGGCTGCCGGGTGCCGTGCTGTCCTGCACGTTTGTCAGCAACCATTCCAAGGACGGCAATATACGCGCTTCCGCGTCAGCGTCGAAGGTTGAAATGTCCGTTTCCACAAGCAGTTTGACAGCCAGCAACTGTTCGGATACCTTTTTGTCTGGTTGTTCCTGTTCGGCAATGTCCAGCAACAGCGCAGCCGTTTCGTGTTTGCCCGACAGGTAAGCCAGATAAGCCGCGGCGGTGTGCCACAGTGCAGGATGCCGTACCGCTTTCAATCCGGCATATTGAATTGCCAGTTCCTGCAATTGATGCGCATGAAAGAGAATATCGTCATTGCGATATGTGCCATATCCGGCTTCAATTTTGCTTATCTCACGAATCAGCAGCGTTTCGAGATAAGGACTTCCCGGATTCGTTTCATACACTGATATCAATGGTTCGAGCGTGGGATGAAAGCAAGTGAAGCCTGTCATGGCGTGAACAACGGCTTTTTCTGCGTCATTCCCGCAAAGGGCGAGCAATTGACTGGTGTCGGTGTGGCTGATTCGCCAACGGAAAGAGGTCATAGCAGCCTGACTGTAGCGCGGACATTGCGCAAACACCTTTGAGTAACAGTACAGCGCTTCGGCGTCGGATTCAACAGCGCCGGCGTAAAAGGAGAGCGCCCAAAGTTTAGCCAATGCCTTGGTTTCAATCGGTTCAAACATATTGTGGTAATACTTGACGCAATCCGCCTTTCGGTCGAGGTAAAACGCCATTCTCACTACCTGAAAGGCATATCGCAACTGCAAAAACTCGCTTTTCGACGAGGCATAGTGCTTTTGCCCGACGGTGAGCAGCGAATCCTGCATGCTGGCATCAAAACCGATGCGCTGCCATTCATCCGAACGTCGTCCTGCTTGCTGTTCGCACACACGTGAATACAGCAGATAATCGAGCGCCGGAACATCTTTGCGCTGCACTATTCGCTTTATCATGCTGTTGGAAATCCAATCAGGGCTTATCTTTTCCCATTGTCCGATCTTTGAACGTCTGCTTATCTCCTTCAATGCAGGCAAAGGAATGTTGTAAATGACCTGTTTTGCATCCGTATCTGCAATTTTACCACCCAGATACTGTTTCCATTCTGCAATATTCTGTTGTTTGTCAGTCTGTTGCTCAACGGAATTGTCGTAATAATTCAGGTAACTGAAAAAATAATTATTGTGCGCCGGAGGAATATCTTTGCGGAAATAACTGGTACAGGCGTTGTCTTCGTCAATATCCCAGCCGCAGGCAAGCAGATAAGCCGTAGCGGACACGACAACCAGGCTAACGGAACAAATCAGTAATTTGGGAACGTTCATGTGTGTTTATTTTTTGCAAATATAGCGAATCCAGATGAAACCAAATAATATATTCGGGATTTTTTATTTTTGCCGACAGTATTTTTGCCGCTTTACGGATGTCGGCAATCGTGGGTTCTTCCAAACGGATATGATCTCCTTTGCGGATATAAGCGCCCCGCAACACGGTTGCACTGTCTGCACGGTACATATCAGGCGCTATTTCGGTGAAAAACGGCTCTGTCAAATCCGTTTTGCCGAGCCGGTTGATGAGTCTCCTGTATTGTTGATTGCTGAAAAGCACGCCCCAACTGAAAATAGGAAATGCTACGTCCACAGGAAGAGGATATATACCGGCATCACTGAGGTAGGCTCGTGTTTCTTCCGCATTGAGTATGGAATTGCGATTGCCATAAGTGGTCAAATGCCCCATATTGTAACACATCAGGCATACCTTGTTCACAGGCGGGACGCCGGTTGTTTTGCTGTATCGCCACTGGTGCAGCCGCAGTGTGACCGACAACTGCCTGCCGTTGAGCAAGGGCGCATCCTTGACGAGTTGCAGTAAACGGAAATATTTATCCCTCGTGCTGCCGTTCCAGTCGCAGTCCAATTGTATTTCGGGCACATTGGTGATGCCGTATTGCCGGTTCATCTGCTCTATGCGGCTGCATATCCTTTTCGCCAGCCCGCCAATACTGTCTTCCGGCATAGTTGCAAGCACATCATTAACGATGAACACCACCGGAACTGCTTTCATGCCTTTGGGCAGGCTGTCGCGGAAAAGCGCCGTCGCCTCAGGTTTGTAGCCGTCGCCACTCGCAGTCACATCAAAGTAGCGGATGTATAACCGTTCTGCCCCGTTTTCGGTCAGCGCCTGCCGTTCGGTGGCATTTATCCTGTAAACCGTCCGCCAATAGTAAAAAGCCTGTGGCGGTGGTGGCGTTTCTTCGCAGGAGACAAAAAAGACCGGCACCCAAAAAAGGTATATACCTTTCATGTAAAAGGTATATACCGTTTGGCGAAAATGTATATACCTTTTCAGGGAAATGTATATACCTTTCAAGTAAAACGTATATACCTTTTTGGAGAAGCGACAGGTTTTGGTTTTTAACTGATTCACTCAAAACGATTGTTCATTACCTTCTGCGTCCTTCCGTGTCAATATGCTCTTTGTTTTTGAAATAGTCCAGTCCGAAATAGTACGAGAAGCCAAACTGAACGTTCAGCGGCATAAATTTGAAACTTAATCCGTAATTGTTTACCTTTCCACTGTCTGTCTGGTTGTTGATAATATCGGTCTTTTCAAAATAAATGAGCACCGGATTCAGCGAAAAGTCAAAGGCAAGTCCCTTGGTCATAAAATACATAAACCCGGGGGAAATACCCAGTCCGACAGAAAATTTATCTTTCTCTATTTTGTTGATTTTAACGCCGTTGTCATAAATGTTTTTTGCCAGTGAATGGCTATGAGAGAAACTCAGGTTGGTTTCGTTGACAATGAACAGGCGGTGCGACCAGTTGAGCGGCACATAATTTTTCAGGGCGCCTGCCACAGAATAAGTGGAACTGACGTTGTTTGTTTCGTAGGTTTGCGCGTTGAAAAGCAGGTCGAACAGGTCTGCGGTTACCTTCACCCGAGTGTCTGAGAAGGCATAACTTCCTTTGACGCCCACAGACATATTGTTTTTGGTGAAATACCCCACAGCCAGCGAGCCTGAGGCGTTCCTTCTATAGATATCATCTACTACAGCAAGCG
This sequence comes from Bacteroidales bacterium, assembly GCA_031287245.1. Classification (GTDB taxonomy): domain Bacteria; phylum Bacteroidota; class Bacteroidia; order Bacteroidales; family UBA4181; genus JAIRLS01. The sequence goes on along the minus strand of JAITTD010000271.1, from coordinate 1,191 downwards.
GTTCAAGCCAGTAATCGTCAATATCATTGCTCTGAAAGCCCACATTGAAAGAAATATAACTGACGCCTTTTTCCAACAGCGCGTAAGTGTTCTCCAATTCAAAGGCTTGTTTGCCATAACCCTTGCCTTTGTTCATTTTTAGCATCAACACCTTCCGGTAATTCTTGCTGGTAGAATCTTGCTGAACCGTCAGTTCATCGTTTTCGGTAGCAGAAGCGACGCCTGCATAACCGATAAGCAACATACAGATGAGAATCCTTTTCATATTCATTTATATTTATTGGTTATTTTTTTCTGAAAAACAGTTGCATAGGCACCCCTGAAAAGTTAAACTTTTCCCTCAATCGATTTTCCATATAACGTTTGTAAGGGTCGCGAATGTACTGTGGAAGGTTGCAAAAGAACACAAAAGAAGGCGCCAGTGTGGGCAATTGCGTGGCATACTTGATGTTCACAAATTTTCCTTTCAAAGCAGGCGGATGGTGTTCCTCTATGATTTGCTGCACCACTTCGTTGAGTTGCGAAGTGGGAATGCGTCTGATGCGATTTTCATACACTTCCATCGCTGCGTCAAGCACTTTTTGCAGGCGTTGCTTGGTTATCATCGAAGTGAAAATGATGGGAATGTCCGTAAACGGGGCAATTCGTTCTTGGATGATCGCTTCAAATTTCTTTGTCGTATGGGTATCTTTCTCTACCAGATCCCATTTGTTGACCAAAATGACTACCCCTTTGCGGTTGCGCTGTATGAGCCGAAAGATATTCAGATCCTGCGCTTCAATGCCCTGCGTGGCATCCAGCATCAGCAGGCACACATCCGAACTTTCTATGGCACGGATAGCCCGCATAACCGAATAAAATTCAATATCCTCGCTCACTTTGCCCTTTTTGCGAAGTCCGGCGGTATCTACCAAATAGAAACGATGATTATATTTGTTGTACAGCGTGTCAATCGTATCGCGGGTGGTTCCGGCGATGGGTGTCACGATATTGCGGTCTTCTTCCGTCAATGCGTTGATAAGCGAAGATTTTCCCACGTTGGGACGTCCAACGACAGTGATACGGGGCAAAACTTCTTCTTCTTCGGGAACAACTTCCTTTGCGGGAAGGCGTTCCAGCACAGCGTCCAGCAAATCGCCCGTGCCGCTGCCGTTGATGGACGAGATGGTGAAATAATCGCCCAAGCCCAAC